>NZ_CALADU010000080.1 GCF_937890665.1 uncultured Subdoligranulum sp. | reverse complement strand
ATAATGGGACTGGTGATGACGCCAAGGCCGAAGTGGGAGCTGTTTACCACGTCCGAGAGCGTCTGGATCTCGCTGAGCTCCGTTATGATGTCCTGTCCCACCTCACCAATGCTCCGTCCATAGCCGGTAAGCCCCGCGGAAAAGGTACCCTGCAGCGACACGGATAAGGCGTAGAGCCGGACGGGGACAACGGTGAACAGGCTCACCGCCAGAAAGCCCTTGATGATATTCATCCCGCACTGCTGCAAATTACCCCTGCCGGCGGAGTATTCGATACCGCACTCAAAGGCGCAGACTACCACACTGACGGTAAACAGCGCCCACGCAAGGCGGGAGAAAAAGAGAATGATGGCGCTGACCCATTCCAGTTCGAACAGCTCCACGCCCATATTGCCCATGAGGGCAAAGAAATTGCCGAGAAAGCCTATGGCCTGCCCATAGACCCAGTCCATGAGCTGATCCAGGACTGTCGCGGCGACAAAATCCCAAATAAATATCTTCGTTCACCTCCGGGGACGCGACAAGGCCGCCGCCCTTTCGGGCGACGGCCTTGTCGCGATAATTGGTATTATGATTTGTGAGAGAAGTTCTCGTATAGGGGGATACCATCCCGCTTGATTTTACGCTCCATTGTCACGCCTTGCGCACGGCGGAAGAATGTATCGGCACGGTATACGAGTATATCCAAAGACATGGTTTGCAGCGGCAGGAGCGCACGGCGGATCTCCTTGACCGCGTCTGCCGGACGCATGGAGTTTTCCGGGATAATGACGCACAAATCGTAGTCACTATCATCGGTTGGTATACCATAAGCACGGGAGCCAAAGAGATAAATCGCCTCGGCTTTGACAGTTTCCGTGATAACCCGGCACACCGGCTCCAATTCTTTTTGCAAGGATTCCGTCTTTGCTAAATACTCGTTTTCTGTCGACATATTCTTCATTCCAGAACGGTGATCACTTCAAAAGGCGGGGATAGTCTGTCGTGCCATTGACAATGGCGTAAATATAGACGGTGTCGCCGATCACTTTGTAGACCGCCACATAGGTTTTTGTCAAAACCAGTTTTCGGTATCCGTTTGCGGCGAGGATCGGGTCCGGATGCGTTTGCCCCATCAGCGGGAAATCTCGCAGACGGTTTATGGCCGTTTTCATTGTACTGTAGATTTTCCGCGCGTAGGGAGTCCCCGCCTCCGTAATATGATACTTTACGATCTCCTCGAAGTCATGTTGAGCGGAAGGAAGATAGACCAGCTTACTTTTCGTAGGCACGGAACAACTCCTCCATTCTTTCGTCCAGCTCCTCCGGTGTGCAGACGGGCTCTCCGCTCAGTCTGCTGATCTCCGCGGCATAGATCTTGTCGCGGTGGCGAAACATTTTTTCCCGCTCCTCGTATGCGGCCATGCTCATATAAACACCGTCATCCTCGCCTTTGTTTGTAATGAAGATCGGCTCACCGGATGCTTTTGCCAACTCAGAAATTTGAGTGTACTCATTCCGCAGAGCGGAGGATGGTCTGATCTGCATAGAAAGCCCTCCTTGTATCAATTTCTTGATAGTATTATATCAAAGTAGCAGCTTTTATGCAAGACCCTCGCGCGCCGGCCCTTCAGAATCAGACTTCTGACCCGGCTCTCAAGGGATACGCTTTTTAGATGCCGATGATGCTCCAAATGTATTTCGGGGCCGTCAGGGTGAAGATGAGGCAGGCAAAGAGGATAGCGGGGCCGGTCCACTCAAACTGCCCTCGCTGGCGGTAGTCAAAATACGCGCCGCCAAGCTTTACAAAGAACGCGATGGCGAGGATCATATCCAGCGCCGGGAACACCACCTTCTCCACCACAGCCTTGATCTGTTTGGCTGCCTCCGTCCACGTCTGTTCCACAGCGCCCGCCACATCGCCGCCCGCGGCGAGGGCGGAGGTGCAGCAGAGCGCGGTCAGGAGCAGGAGCGCCAACGCCAAAATCATGATTTTTTTGTGTTTCAAGATATTAACCTCCTTGATATGGGGATGCCGCCCCTTGCGGAGCGGCATCCGTTGTTGTTAGCTCTTAATAACCGGTGCGGGGCAGGGGCTTGTTGGGGGCGTAAACACGGGTAGACCAGCGGGAGGTGGCCATGATCCACTGCCCGTTGTAGACGCCGCCCGCGTCCGACGCGTTGACGAACTGCGTACCGCCGGTGAGCTTGGCAAGCGCCTTGCAGTCCACGCGAGGGGCTTCCACCTGCCGGAAGTTGGCGGGGACGATGCCGAACGCAGCCATAAACTCCGTCACATACTCGTTGGCGGCAAGTCCCAGCGCCGCAGGGGAAGCATCCAGCACATAGTTTTTGGATGTGCTCAGGTTATCCGCCAGCGTGCGCCAGGTATCGCCGCTGAGATTGGTTTTGTACACGATCTTATAGTTTCCGGGGGTGTTCCACGTGCCGGTGTAAATGGTCTGAAGCCGCACCGCCTTGACGGGCAGGGTAATAGCGATAGGTAATCCGCCGCTTTTACTATTCTCATAGGAGAACAGCAGTCAGAGCGGATTTTCCCCCGCTTCGCACCGTGCATGCGACTTTCATCGCACACGGCGCTCCATCAATGCAGATTAATTGTTGCATGTATGTGAAGTTATCAGTTTATCCCGTAAACCTTTGATTTTCTGCTGTGTTTTGCTATCAAATTCACTTATATCTTGGCTGGGGTTATTAACAGCATCAAAGCATTTCTTGTGCAGCGAAACCAGATTGTTGACACGATTGACTTGGTTCAGTGGGAGACAGGGATTGATGCGGTGTGTGCATAGCGTACTGGAAATAAGCCACCCTCCGCATACCCTGCATTTCAGTCTGTCACGATTGAGCGCATAGGCTCTGTTCATCGTGAATTCAAAATTATTGAGATTACCCCATTTACTGTAGCAGACAGCCCTGCTGGTGTTTTCTGAATACATTTCATCCAGCCGAGCGTTCATTCGCTTCTTCTTTGTGCGCTTGAAGTATAACTGCCGGCCTTCTTCCGAGTAGGGCGTTTCAGACTGGTTCTTCGGTAGGACGTTTTCCCACTTACAGAATGCAAGGGCGGTAAATCCAACGTAAATATCGCGGTACTTTATAGAGGGAATCTTTTGCTTGCGCTGTTGGTGGATATATGGAAGATTTTGCGTTCGATTTGCCGGTATCCATTCTCCCCGGTATTGCTTTAATCTGCTTTTAGCAATCAACTGCAATCTACGGGAGTACTTGTGCATGGCGAGATTTACCCACGTACAGCATTGGTAGTACTGAATGATTCCTCTCACTTGGCTGTTAATGCGGTTTATTTCACCAATAAATTGCTCCCGGCTGTAATTCCGGGGAATTTTCTTGATGCTCTCTGCGATACTGTCAATCTTTCGCTGTAGTCTGTCTCTATCTGGAATCGTCTTTGTGATATAGCCCTTTTTGCTGTTCCCCGGTATCATTTTGAACTCATAGCCAAGGAATTTGATGTGTTTTCTTCGGACATCTGTTATCAGCGTTTTCTCTGTGGATAGTGCCAGCTTTAGCCTGTTTTGCAGAAATATTTGCAGTTTAGCTTTCCATTGTTCGGCATGGGCACGGGTATCTGTGATGATGACAAAATCGTCTGCGTACCGTACCAGACATCCCGGAATTAACGATGTTTTATACAGGGCACCTCGCCTGTTTCCCGGACTGGCGTATATATGTCTGGTTTTCTTGTTTTCCCACTGCTTGGTAATCCACTCATCCATAATGTCCAAGTAGGCATTCGCCAACAGTGGACTGATGATACCGCCCTGTGGGGTTCCATACTCATTTATGGTACATTCATCCATAATCCCAGCTTTCAGCATGGCCTTGACGATTTGCAGAACGCGCCTATCCTTGACGCCTATATGGTATAGACGTCTCAGAAGAATACTGTGGTCGATATTATCAAAGCATTTGCTGATGTCACCCTCGACAATCCAATAGTGGCCTGTGGTATGCGATAGTCTTTTGATGCGCTCCAACGCCATAACTGTGTCCCGCATGGGGCGAAATCCATAGGAGTGGGCAAAGAATTGTGGTTCTAAAATAGGTTCCAGTACAATCCTCATACATTCCTGCACGATTCTGTCCCGTATGGTAGGGATTCCCAGCGGACGTTTTTCGGCCTTTCCTGGTTTGTCGATGTACTTCCGGCGTATTTTCTGCGGTTCAAAATGCTTAAATGCGCTCTGAATATCCCGAATAACCCACGAATGGGAACGTTGCAGATAATCTTTACGCATAGTCTTGGAATCCACGCCGGGAGTTTCACTGCCATGGTTGCTTTTGATGTTATGGATTGCGGTTACAATGGTTGCTTCTGCTGACATGATTTCCAGAAGTCCTTTGAACGCTGGGCGGCCGCCCGCGTCATAGACCTCCTTGCTGTGCTGATACAGCTTGTCCTGGATTTCGCGTAGTTGGGTTTCGGTTTGTGGGCTGTCGAATTGTTGTGCCATACGCACCGCCTCCTCTCTGGATTTGGTGTTTCTGGTGTTAGTCAGGTATGCCTACGGCTTCCTCGACTTCCTGTTCACATACAATCTGCACTGACTATGCCCCTTCACTCCGTCCGCCTTATTATTGCGGACATCATCGCTACTACGGGCTGCTGTCCCACGGATTAGCAGGTCATTTCCTACCTGCGCGGCAAAGGTGTCACTTCACTTACTTCAACAGATTGAAGTGCCGTCCGTGGTTCCTTTGTTCCCTATGCTTTTCCGTGCGAACGGCATCCATCGTTTGGAGGATTCTCTCCAATTGAAATCGCCTGTATGGATTGCAGAGGTCTTTGGAATTGCAGTATAGTTCGCCAGTCTTTCCGACAACACCCAGGAAGTTGATCGAACTACTCACCGTAAGATCTCCGTCCTCTCGAAATCTTGCGCGAAAATTCATGGTATTGAGCCGTTCTGCCATATTGGAAATAAATTTTGTTTGCATCTCTTTTGTATCGAACATTTTACAGTCCCCCCATCCGCTGTTCCGTCGTGTAACCTTCAGAAAGCCTTGGCTCAAAGCGTTCCTGTTCCGTCTGGATACTCCACTCGTCCGAATTCCAAAAGTGGACATACAATTCACCGCCGTCATCCACGGAAATCTCCCGTTGCTCAAAACCCTCGCACCAGCCGTCCGAAGCTTGTCCGGTGATAAACTCTTTCAAAGTATCCATTTCGGTGTCCGACAATTCCCCGGCGATGCGGCATTCCGCAACGCCCCAGAGCTGCCGGTCACGTTCCTCCACGGTGAAGACGGCGGAGCGCACCTTGCGGTCAACGCTGTCGGCTTCATCATACCAATGCATGAGACCTCGCTCCGCCTCCTCCGGCATCCGGTTTTTGACGAGGGCACCGAGAATCTGATCCTGATAGCCCCGCAGCTCCCTGCCCTCCAGAAGTGTGCTGCAATCATCGAATTCGCCGTACTCGTTTCGCTCGTAGAGATCGGCGGTCAGGGGCATATACAGCTTGAGGCTGGTCAGCTTGGGCGGCAGCACCGTGAAGCTGTCCTCGCCGGGGATGAGCGGCAGCGTGCGGCCATTGTCCCACTTCATAAAAATTTGTCCCTTATCGTCCACGAAGTCCACCTCACCCTCGGTGCCGGGAGGAATGGGATGATAGGTATTGTCCATAGCGTTTAGCCGGAT
>NZ_CALADU010000079.1 GCF_937890665.1 uncultured Subdoligranulum sp. | reverse complement strand
TGTTTGCCCACCAGACAAACGTGGATTTGCAAAACCACTGCGTCTGCTTTAATACCGTGAAACTGGGCAAAAGTATGCAGTCCATCGGTATGATGACGGTGCTGGATCAGATTTGGAACCGCATTACCAGAAACCGTGTGTTGGGTCGCCGCACTTGGATTTTCACCGATGAATTCCAGCTCCTGCTGGGCAACAGCGCCTGCACGAACTATTACTTCGAGCTTTCCAGCCGCGCTCGCAAGTGGGGCGCAATCCTGACTTCCATTACCCAACACGTTCGCTCTGTGCTGAACAACGAGGATGCCCGCCGTATGCTGTCCGACTGCGGCTATATCAAGCTGCTGAATCAGGCACCGGACGATGCAAATGACATTGCGCGGCTGCTGCATATCTCTGATGAGGAAAAGCGGTATATTGAAAATGCCGAGGTTGGCAGCGGGCTGCTGATTGCGGATAAAGTGGTAGTGCCTTTCAACAATACTTTCCCGCAGGACACCGAGCTTTTCCGCCTGATGGATACAAATCCTAATTCCAAAAAGTAAGTCGGGAGTTATGAAATGGCAGAACTATTCACGCAAAAGTATAAGCAGCAGATACTCTTTCAGACGGAAGATGACATTGCAGCTGATCTTCAGACCCAGTTTGGTACACCGTCCACAGGACAGGATCTCCTGCTTGATACGAAATTAGCGGAAACCGATAAGAACCAGTCCAGTCGTCTGGACTCGGAATCGAGTGAACCCACTGGCATGGAAAAGGCTGACGACGGTGGTACTGGTGATATATCAGGAATCCTGCAAGATTCGCCAAGAAGTAATAAGAATACTATCACCGGCACAAATACACCGCGTGCCAGCCGAACCAGTGCCTATTATGATTTGCTGCGCAGCCAGCACATAAACAGCCGTTATAAGGCTCCTGCATACCGGGTTGCAGATGCCATAGAAAGCCCGCTGCAAGCTGGTGCAGGAGCTTTGAATTACCACGATGACTTTGACACCGATGCAGTTCAAAATGCAGGGCTGCACATGGCAGTGGCACAGACTGTTGTGGAGGGCAATATCATGTCCGCAGCGGCGGACAGCGCTTTTGTAATCGGTAAGCAGACCGGCAATATCCTGAAAGACCTGAAGGATGAATCAATCAATGCGAAGGATGCGTTGAAAGCCTGTGGGCAGGTACTGCGTCTGCAAGGTGGAAAATCTGTTGTAAAAATCGGTGGTGCAACCCTACGCAGTACAGAGCAGTACCTATCTTCATTTCAGGTTTCAACGGATGATTTCACCGGCAGTGTTCCGGGAAAGGTCAAAGAGGCTGCTACCAATACCGGGAACATTCTGAAAAAGATAACCAACGTGGTCCTGCATCCGCTGCGGAATCTGATTGCTATGGGAAAAGTGATTCTGGTTGGTGCTGTCATCTTGCTGTTCCTGATTATTGTGAGCCTGTTGGGACAGATGAGCGGCACAACGTCTACCTCTGTGTTTGGCGCGAATCGTATTGAGGACGTTCAGACGCTTGTGCAGAAAATCAACGATTACCGCAATGCAGCGGTTACCGAGGGCATCTATCAGGCATTCCAAAATGACGTTGACCCGAATGGCAATCCCTATGGGTATGATTCCCTCACCGGGCAGCGCAGCAATAATTTGCAGCATGGTGTCACTTGGAACTATGCAAACGGTATCTACAATGATACGGCAGAAATTATTTCTCTGGCGACAGTATATTACCAACAGGATTGGCCGCGTTCGGAGCTTGTGTCTGCTTTCAGCGACAATGTGCCTTTTACAAAATTCTGCCGAACCTTGGCAGCGTATGGTCTGGATGTGACAGCGCGGGAGTCCGCACCGTATTCCTGCATGACCTACGGCGGCTGTGTAAATGGCTACCGCAGCGAGGGTGAAGTGATTTCCGTTAAGGATTACCGCCTTGAAACCCATACTTGCAGTGAGGGCGATGATGCCTGCGGGCAGTACGATGCCGCCGCAGAGTGGCACTGGAATGAGGGTCATGCGGAAAGCAAGAGCTATTCTATATGGAAAGAGGACGGCACACACGATGTGACCGTCTTTTTTCCGGTCATTTTCCCGGATGGTGCAACAGGCTCTGAACTTTCCGATTTGCCGGAAGAATACCACGCTGTTGTTGATGGAGAAATCAATGCAGTGGACTGCACTGGTAATATTCTTCTGGATGTAAGCGCTAATTTGTACAAGGGCGAATTGAACGACTGGTTTTATACCCCTGACGAGCTGACGGTTACTTTTACTGTTGTGACTGGCGAGGGTGATGATGCAGTTTCCGATGATTACGAGGTTACTTTTTCCAATGCAACCGCTATACCTTGGTGTCCCGGAGAGTTGAACGATGGGCAGTACGGTCACTACGATCTCGACTGCACGATTTATCTGACAGGCTATGACTGCTACACAGACCCGGAAACGCAGGCCCCAAACGGTGCGGACGGCGGAACCGGAAATCTGGAAGCGCTGGCAGAAAGTTGTGATGCAGGAACTTTGACCCGGACAATCATTAAGCAGGATCAGTACGGTAATGAGTATGCCGGTAATGCGGTATCCGCCCGATATACAAAAACGATCACGCTGCCCAACGGCGCGAGAGGATTTCAGGGGTGGTATAAGGATGGTGAAGATGCTTATGGAAATGTGGAATGGGCATCGCTTCTGTATCGCATGGACTGGGAAGAACTGTATGGGATTGTGGACGGCATAAAATGCCGCGCCACCGGCAGTGGCATGACCGAGGAAGAACTGCGGCAGCTATTTGCCAGCCTGAATATCGACGCCACGACCGCACGCGGTCAGGTGGTCGCCTTTGCGTTAAGCTGCCAAGGAAAGTTTGTCTATGCCCAGCCATCTTCGCTGCGCGGCGGGCCGGGCAATCCAAGCGTGGGCATCAATCTTGATTGTTCGAGCTTTGTCCAATATTGCTATTGGGCGCAGAACCTGCCTTTTTCCGCAGGCAGCACAGCCGCCTATCGGAATGCAGCAGACCTAGTAAGTATTTCCCCGACTGAAGTGCAGCCGGGAGATTTGCGCGTGGTGTACGCCTCTGGCGGCGAGCAGGGGCACGTTCAGATGGCGCTGGGCGGTGGTGCGTGGATCGAGTGCTGCTATGGCTATGGCGTTGCGGTGAATATGTCCAACGCATGGATGGAGAGCAGACCATGCTATTATTTCCGGTATGCGGGATTCTGAGAGGTGTTTTTTATGAGAAAATTTCTCGCATTACTTTTTGCACTTTTACTTTGTACAGCAACAAAAGTCTATGCAGAAGATGCTGCTACTGTAACGGTGGCGGTCAAGGATTTGCCGCAAAAATTGCAGAACCGCACTGTGATTGTCACACTTGGCAATGGCCCATCTGATACCGAATCAACAGTTATTGTTCTGGATGGGCTGAACAACTACACAGAAACAGTGACAGCTGTGCCGTCAGAATATTACTGCGCTGCTGCTGTGCAGTATGATGCCTTGGGGGATTATCCCTTGCAGGAAATCAACCAAACGACATTTTTGCAAGCAGAAGGCGGGAACCACTACGACCTGATTTATACCTTGGCAGGCAGCAGCTGGTATGAGAGCGTGACCGGCCAGCAACGGCACTATACGTTGCAACCGCTGGAAACGCCACCAGAGAACTATGAGCCAGAACCGGCACAGGTAGGAGCCTATCTGACTGCGCCGATTGGTTTTTCCCAACACGTGATAGTTTACTTGCAGAATTTGTACACTGATGATGTTTATGATTTGGAGCTTTATGAATCGAATGGGTTGGCCGCTGTTGAACCAAATGCACTGAGCGGAAAATATGCTTTTCTTTCTGTTTATGCTGTTGGTGATGCAGAAAACCGTTACCAATTCAGATGTGAGCAGAATGAACTCTCTACTGAAAACGGTGTGGACTTTCATTTGACAGTGACGGACACTGCCAATCCAGACCGCGAGATGAACACGCCAAGCCGAGATCAAAACAGCACGGTGCAGGCGGCGAACAGTTTCAACAACAGAAATACGGATGCACCGCAGCAGTCGACGGCAGTGCCGGAGGCCGTTTCCCAACCAGTAAAGCAGCAGAAGAAGCAGCTTGATCAGTTTTCCTTGCTGCTGGACTTCATGCCGGTGGTGCTTGTGGGGGCGGTGCTCTTTGCAGTGTGCCGCAAGCATCGCCGTTGAGACCCGCAGGGGTAACCGGAGCGTGAGCGACGGTTAGCAAGCATTGCATCTGTATATACACAGATGCAATCAGGGACACCCTGAAACCCATTTTGGGGAATATTCCCCAAGCCCTTTTTATGAGGAATGAATCGGACAGATGAAAAAGAACAGAGAACGACCGTTCAGCAAACTGCTCTTTTTTTCGGAAGAAGAGCTTCAAATCATTCAAGGGAAAATGCAGGAAGCCGGGATGACAAACTTCTCTGCCTATTGCCGGGAACAGCTGGTTAAAGGCGAAGTCTGTCATTATGATTTTCAGGTGCTTAAAGAGCAGACAGCTTATATCGGTCGTATTGCAGGCAGCATAAACCAAATCGCAAAACGCTGCAATGAAAATAAGTCGGTTCACACCAATGATGTGGAGCAGCTGCGCCGGGAATTTCTGGAACTGAAAGCGGATTATCTGGAGCGTGTGGTAAAGCTGCTGAGAAAAATTTATTGAATAGGAGAATGACGATATGAATCAAAATGAAGAAATCCGTGCGTTGTATGTGCAACCGGGTAAGTATCCAGAGGAAATCAAGATACCCAATACGCTGGAGACGCTTCAAAAATATGTTGGTGGTGATATAGAAAGTGTACGACTGGACAGGGATGCTTATATCATCTGTAATGATGAAGGAAAGCTGATCCCATTACCTCCGAATCGCTTATATGGCCCAATGGATTTCTTCGCAGGCTCGTTTCTGATTTGCGGAGATGGCGGCGAAGATCTGATAAGTTTGACGGATAGTCAAGTGGAAAAATATGAGAGGAAATATCACTCGCCTCTGATTTTCCTTGAGCTATATCCGAAGCCGATTACACTCAAATGCACACCAGAATTGTATGCCAAATTTATGGGAGAGGAACATCAGCGTGATGCACTGGAAAATGAGCGTGATGAGAGATAAGTCCATTACGTCGGGGCAGAAGCAAAAGTTTATGATGATTTTCTGGTTACCCAAAAGCGAGAAATTTTCATTTTTGGGTAATAAGGCACCGGACATAGTCAAAAATGATTGAGGAAGCCTATGGCTATCACAAAAATCCATGCAATAAAATCCACTCTTGGCAAGGCACTGGCCTATATCGAAAACCCAGACAAGACCGATGGGCAGATGTTGGTGTCAGGCTATAATTGCGAGCCACAAACAGCTTCTATCGATTTTGAAATGACGGCAGTGCTTGCGCACAAAGCGCGGAACCTAAAAAGGAAACGCTCCACAAATCTTGCCTATCACCTGATACAGTCTTTTTCTCCGGAAGATGCTGTCACACCTGAGCAGGCGCATGAGCTAGGAAAGAAGCTAGCATTTGAATACACAGGCGGGAAGTACGAGTATGTGGTGGCGACCCACATCGATAAAGGTCATATCCATAACGTACGCCCGGATAGGGCAATGAGAAAAGCAGTATGAGGTACTGCCCCGT
>NZ_CALADU010000078.1 GCF_937890665.1 uncultured Subdoligranulum sp. | reverse complement strand
CCATTACAAAGCGCCAACTGGATTATGCGACCAAGAACGGAGGAATTCGGATATCATTGGACCCTAGTCAGATGCAAGCAGGCTATTCTGATTCTGAAGCTGAGCGGTTGCTGTATGGCATGGAAAAGGCGATGCGCGGCGGTCGAGATATTTTGATTGACACTGTGGCAAAAAGCGACGAGGACACTGTGGGACTCCGGGATGCAACTGCCCGGCAGTTGGGCGTTTTGACGAAAGAGCTGTTGGGTAGTCAGGTGTCACGGCAGTATCTGCCCATGATTATTGGCGGTGATACACTGCTTGGGGTGGTAAGACAACTGCCCTGTAGTGAGATACGCCCCTGGGGGGAGGTTGCACCAGGTGTTGTGCTTTTTGAGGTGCCGCTCTCTTCTGGGCAGACGCGATGGATGCTTTCGAAATCTGGCGGATTTGGGCAGGAAGATCTGCTTGTGGAGATCCGCCGCAATTTGAATGGAGGTAAGACAGGATGAACGAGTATCAACTTCAAATGCCGCGTCAGGTTTACAGTGGCACCAGTGCTATGCAGGCGCTGGCCCGGTTGGCGTCAGGACACCACAGGGCGGCAGTCTTTACCGACAAGGGAATCTGCGCGTCGGGCGTCGTGCAGCGGCCGCTGGCGCAGCTTCAGGCCGCAGGCGTGGAGTATCGGCTTTTTGATGAACTGCCTGCTGAACCGACCTGCGATCAGGCCCAGCAGGTGGTGGATGCATTCCGGGCATGGGGCGCTGATATGATCGTGGCAGTAGGCGGCGGCAGCGTTATGGATGTGGCCAAGCTGGCTTCTATCACGGCGAATGGCAACTGCACCGTGCGCGATCTGCTGGACGACGCGGCCAAAGGCAAAAAAAGCGTGTTCACGGTCATGATCCCGACCACAGCAGGTACGGGGGCTGAGGCTACGCCAAACAGCATTGTGGCGGTGCCCGAACAGCAGCTCAAAGTGGGAATCGTGAATCCGGAGATGATCGCCGATGCGGTGATTCTGGATGCGGAGATGATTCGCCGCCTGCCCCGTGCTATTGCAGCGTCCACCGGAGTGGATACGCTGTGCCATGCTATTGAGTGTTATATTTCGGCAAAGGCCAATCCCTTCAGTGATTTGTTTGCCATGCAGGCCTTGCGGTTGGTATTCGCCAATCTGGAAGCTGCCTGCGATGACCCTGACGATCTGGAAGCCAAGGAAAAGATGCTCCAGGCCGCGTTTTACGGCGGGGTGGCCATCACTTGTTCCGGCACTACGGCGGTCCACGCCCTGTCCTACCCGCTGGGTGGGCGGTACCATATCCCCCATGGTGTGGCCAACGCCATGATGCTTATACCGGTGATGACTTTCAACCTGCCGGCTTGTGGGCAGCGGTTAGCGCGGGTCTATGATGCCGTAGGGACCGGCACAGCCGGCAGCGAGGCGGAAAAAGCCCAATGGGTCGTCCAGGAGATGGGGCGTATGGTGCGTCATTTGAATATTCCTACCTCGCTGGCACCCTATGGCGTGACCGAAGCGGATCTGCCTGCGCTGGTAGAATCCGGCATGGCAGTGCAACGACTGCTCGTAAACAATCCCCGTAAGGTGGAACCGGCGGATGCCGAAGCTATCTATCGGGCGGTGATTTGAAATAAGAAAGGAGGAACCGGAATGAAAGAAATCAAAGGTATCATCGTGCCGATCCTGACCCCTATGCAGGCAGATGAATCGGTATGCTATGAGGAACTGGTCCGTCAGATTGAGCGAATGATCAACGCAGGTATGCACGGCATTTTTGTGTTCGGGACGAATGGTGAGGGCTACATCCTCAGTTATGAGGAAAAATGCAAAATCCTGGAAACCACCGTGCGCACTGTCAACGGGCGCGTGCCGGTCTATGCGGGAACCGGTTGCATCAGCACGGCTGAAACCATTCGGCTTTCCCGGCAGGCAAAAGAACTGGGGGCAGACGTGCTGTCCATCATTACGCCAAGTTTCGCGGCAGCGTCTCAGCAGGAATTACAGCGTCATTATGAAACGGTAGCCGAAGCGGTAGATTTGCCTATCCTGCTGTACAACATCCCAGCGCGCACGGGGAACGCCCTGGCACCCGATACGGTGCAGGCCCTGTCGCGGGTGAAAAATATCGTAGGTGCAAAAGACTCCAGTGGAAACTTCGACAATATTCTACAATACATAGAAAAAACGCGGGACGGTGACAAGCCATTTACCGTGCTGTCCGGCAACGACTCCCTGATCCTGTGGACGCTGATGGCTGGCGGCCAGGGTGGCATCGCTGGCTGCGCCAATGTATTCCCGGAAACGATGGTGGGAATCTATGAAGCGTTTGTGGCAGGGAATGTGCTAGAGGCGCGCCGCCTTCAGGACAGCATCCGGCCATTCCGGGATTGTTTCCGCTTTGGTAACCCCAATACGATTGTCAAGGCGGCCGTACGGGAACTTGGGTATAATGTAGGCCCCGGCCGCGCTCCTTTCAATGGTTTGTCACCGCAAGGTATGGAGGCGCTGCGTAAAGCACTGGCCCAGTGTCGAGATGCAGGGATGCGGTAAAGGAGGTGTGTGATGCGAAAAACTCTTGCCATTACATTGGGGGACCCGGCAGGTGTCGGTCCGGAGATCACGGCTAAGGCGCTGGATGATCCTGAATTGTACCAACGCTGCAAACCGTTGGTGGTGGGCGACGCGGCCATCCTGCGGAGGGCCTGTGATTTGGTAGGACGGCCGGAACTGCAGATCCATTCGGTGCAGAACCCTGCGGAAGGATTGTACCGGGCAGGGACCATAGATGTACTGGATATGGGATTACTTCAGCCGACAGATTATGAGCTGGGAAAGGTCTCAGCCCAGGCAGGAAATGCGGCCTTTCAGTATGTTCGCAAAGCCATTGAACTGGCTATGGCAGGTAAAGTGGACGCCACAGTTACGAATCCGCTTAATAAGGAAGCCTTAAACTTGGCAGGACATCACTTTTCCGGACAT
>NZ_CALADU010000077.1 GCF_937890665.1 uncultured Subdoligranulum sp. | reverse complement strand
TCATTTCGGGATCGTTTTCACCCAAACCTTTGGAGCGCTGGATGGTATATTTCTCCCCTTCGATGCGCCGCAGAATATCGGCTTTTTCCGGCTCGGTATAGGCAAAGTAGGTCTTGTTTTTGGTGTTGATCTCGTACAGCGGGCTTTCCGCGATATACACATACCCCTGGTTGATCAGCGTGGGGGTCAGGCGGTACAGCATCGTCAGCACCAGTGTGCGGATCTGGTAGCCGTCCACGTCGGCGTCGGTACAGATGACCACTTTGTTGAAGCGGAGATTGTCCAAATTGAAACTGGCCAGATCTTTGTTGTGGCTGCCACCCAGTTCTACGCCGCAGCCCATAACCCGGATCAAATCGGTGATGATGTCCGATTTGAAAATACGTGCATAGTCTGCTTTCAGGCAGTTCAGGATCTTGCCGCGGATGGGCATGATGGCCTGAAATTCCGAATCGCGGCTCTGTTTGACGGCGCCCATAGCCGAGTCGCCCTCCACGATGTACAGTTCCCGGCGGGAGGCGTCCTTGGTACGGCAGTCCACAAACTTTTGTACCCGGTTGGCCAGATCCATCTGCTGGGTCATCGTCTTTTTGATGGTGACACGTGCCTTCTCGGCGTGTTCCCGGCTCTGCTTATTGATCAGCACCTGTTTGCAGGCTTTTTCGGCCTCGTCAGGGTGTTCGATGAAGTAGACCTCCAACTGATGCTTGAGGAACTCCGTCATGGCTTGTGCCACAAACTTGTTGGTGATCGCCTTTTTGGTCTGGTTTTCGTAGCTGGTACGGGTGGAAAAACTGGAAGAAACCAGTACCAAACAGTCCTGCACGTCGGAGAAGGTGATAGCGCTCTCGTTTTTCTTATAGAGCCCCTTGCTCTTGAGCCAAGCGTTGATCTGGCTGACAAAAGCGCTGCGTACGGCGCGGTCCGGGCTGCCGCCATGCTCCAGCCAACTGGAGTTGTGGTAGTATTCCAGCGTCTGCACAGTGTTGGAAAAAGCAAACGCTACATTCATTTTTACCTGATACTCCGGCTGGTCGGGACGGTCCTGACCGGTGGCGGCGCCGGAACAAAAATGGACAGGAGTTAACCCTTTGTCACCCACCAACTCGTTGGTGTAGTCGGTAATGCCGTGCTCATAAAGATACTCGTATTTCTGGGTCTCGCTTCCGGACTTATCGGTGAAGACCAGTGTGATACCATCATTGACAACGGCTTGACGGCGCATCATGTCCTGCAAAGTTTCTGCGGGAACCGCAATGTCGGTAAACACTTCCGTATCCGGTTTCCAGCGGATAACGGAGCCGGTGCGACGGCCTTTGTATTCTTCTTTTTGCAATCCACCGACATTCTCACCCTTCTGGAAATCCAGATGATAGTGATAGCCGTCCCGGTAGATGTCCGCTGTCATCCATTCGCTGGCGTATTGGGTGGCGCAAAGGCCTAAGCCGTTCAAACCCAAACTAAAATCATAGTTGCCGCCGCCCTCGGCGTATTTGCCGCCGGCGTACAACTCACAGAATACCAGATACCAGTTCCAGTTGTTCTCGGCTTTGTTGTAATCTACCGGAATACCGCGGCCAAAGTCCTCTACCTCAATGACGTGATCAGGAAAGAGCGTTACATTGATACGATTGCCGTAGCCGTCCCGAGCTTCGTCGATGGAGTTGGAGATGATTTCAAAAATGGAATGGGCGCAGCCTTCGACTCCGTCGGAACCAAAGATGACGGCCGGGCGCTTGCGCACACGGACGGCACCTTTTAGCTGTCGGATACTGTCATTGCCGTATTCCTGCTTCTTTTTTGCCATGCGTTGGATCCCCCTGCGGTAACATAACCCATAACTGTATTTTGCGCATATAAAACTATTAAACCATAAATTGGAAGGCTTTGTCAAATTTGTGTGTTCCATTATAGCACAACATATAGTTGTTGCACAAGAGCTATTTGGTAGTAAAATTGGGTCAGCCGGTTTTTTCTAAACGGTTTCGATCCCCCAACACGGCCGTCCAATAGGAACCACCGTTGTAGTTGAAAATCACCCAATCGTAACCGTTGTATTTTTGGGTACTGCGTTGGGTCACCGTATACCGTCCCAATGGTAGATAGCCCACTACATCATTGAAGTTGGGGGTATAAAAGTATTCGGTTCGTGCGTTAAAGACTACCAAAGTATACCCGGTGACATTTTGCATTAACGGCCCAGTGGGACCGTAGTTGTTGAATCCGCCAGCCTGAATGGCGGGTAAAAAGTCTTGGTAGCTGCGGTTTAAATCACAGGCGCCGGGAATCCCATTTACGCTGCCGCTGCCGGAATACTGCCACATGGTATAGGGCCCGGTATAGCCCAAGCTGGAGCGGTAGTCGGCTACCCACAGCGGATACTCGCTCAATTCGGCGGCATTGAGATAGTTGTTGATATAGTTGGTGTAGCTATACCAGCCAGCATACCATTTGCGTTGATAGAGAATGTCCATGGCGTACCGTACCAGACTGGTCAGCTGTGACCGTCCTAGGCTGGTCAAACTGGAATCCTCCACATCCACAAACACGGGGTATTCCAACTGCAAGCCTTGCATGGCGTTCATAAAGGTGGTCAGCTCGTTGGCTACCGCGTTCTGGGTGCGTGCATAGGTATAATAATAGGCACCTACCCGCAGTCCGGCCGCATGGGCACCGTTGACATTCTGCAAAAAGTATGGGTCTACATACAGTCCGCCACTGTTGCTGGAGCCGATTCGCACAATGGCAAAATCCTTGCCGGCAGCAGCTACTTTGGACCAGTTTACGTTGCCCTGATAGCGGGAAACGTCAATGCCGTTTTGAAATACAGCCATAAAAAAGCCCCCTCCCTTTGCTGCATAGTATGCGGCGGGGGCGGGGGATGGTGCTATGGAGTGATCTGATAGATACGGCAACTTTCGTTTTGGTACCATACCGGATATCGTGCGGCGTACCAATCTTCTCTGGCCGAAAATTCGGCGCTCACAGAAGCGTCGAACAAAACATAGTCGATGCCCCATTGGGTTAAGATGGATTCGTCGGGAGCTTCGTATAAAAGACGCATGGCGGCGGCTTCTTCGGCATAGTCCATACCGTGGTAATATACATAGCTGCCCGAACCGCAAAGGATACGGCGACCGGCTAAGGCAAAAACCGGCATGGTATGACGGTCACTGGTCAGGAATAGGGCGTCTGGCTCGGCATGATCCGAAATGTATTGGGCTAAGGCAACTTCGTCGGCGCTCCAATGTTGGTAATCACTCACCAATTCACGCCCTACCGTCAAAACGCTGCCGAACATGCTTACAAAGCAGGCGAAACTCAAAAATACGATTCGCAAAGACAGATGCGGCAGGCGTGCGGCAACATCTGCCAACAGTTGGGCTACCAACAAGCAACCTAACATATGCCACACATAGAGAAGCTTGTTGTTGTCGTAGGTATTGGGCTGAAAAACTACAATTTCCGCCAGTGCCCAAATTAGAAGTCCACCGCCGTACAGCCAGCGCTGTTTCGAGGAGGCGTGGAACCAAGCCGGAATCAGGAGCAGATAGACAAGACCGATATTTTTGATGTAAAACCAGAAATAGTTATCTTTCAGGGTTCCATCATCCTGCCCGTTGATCCAGTTAAAATGCAGACGCAGCATGTTTTGGCCGTCTACGCTTTGCGCCAGAACCGTAGGCAGCATTTGTGCCAGCCAAACGAGGCCGCATACCAGTGCCAAAAGGCCCCATGGCAGCAAAACGGTACGGGTGCGGGGATGATGCAATAGAGTGTATATACCGCCCACCAAACAAAGCAGCACCAAGGCGAGCGCACTGTGCGTGTGCAGCAATGGCAGAGGCAAGACAAGCAGTGCCATCCATAGCGCCAAACGGCGCTGTTCCTCGTAGCAGAAACGCCACAACAAGTAAAGGGCCGGCAGTAGAATACTCCATCCAAAAAGGGTGGCTCGCTGGGGAATCATTAGGTCTACAATGGGGTTGACCCATACAATATTTTGGACGGTATAGTTGGTAGGCGTGGTATAAAAGCCGGTGAAGATGCTCAAAAAGTCAGAAGGACTGCCTAGAAAATAAACGAATCCAAAACCACTGCCCAAAAAGAACAGATAAAAGGCGAGGCAGGCCTTGCCGGCGGTTTGCAGTACCCGGCGGGCTAACTGCCAGAACATTCCGAACACGGAAAGTACAGCCGGCAGAACGGGAAGCAGATAGGCGGTTCGCAGATCGGCCCCTAAAACCCGAAATACACTAGAAACTGTTTCACATAGAAAAGGGTAGCCGAAGCGGTGTTCTCCGCCGAGTAGGGGATAGGTGGGCGGAAACTCTCCGCTCTGGGCGATGTATTCAATAAAGCCCAAATGCATGGGGAGGTCGCCGTAACAGCTTTGGCCGGTATGCAGTGCTCCGTTCACTTCATGAAGAATATGGGTGTGCAGTAAGTAGATTGTCACCAACAACAAAGGAAGCAAACAAAGCCACATGACGCCATGATCGGGGTCGTGGAACCGACTTGTAAGATGGTTGTCGTGATACAGCAGCCACCACAGCAGTGCCAAAACGCAGACAACGGCCAAAACGGCGGCGATTTCAGTAAAGCCTAAAAAGAGCGCAAAAATAGCAGGCAAAACGGCCAACAGCGAAATCCCATAACCACAACCTAGTGGGACTAGCAAAGAAATACCGGCATCCGGCATGGCACGGCGTGCCAAAAGGAACCCTGCCGCAAGAAAAAGCAATAGATACAGCAGACTTAACAGCATTAGACCCCCTCCAAATCAAAGGGTGGTGTATATTCTTCTCGGGCGCTGCTCTTTTCCTGCATGTACCCATGGGTTAGCCCCAACCGAATCGCTTCTTCAATCACCTGTCGGTATTCGTAGGTAGTGATCCGCCTTCCTAACCCATGTTCGGCAGCTTTATAAAAAGGCGTAAACTGGCTCATCAGGCTGGGGACGAAGGAAATGCCGATTTCCAGTTGCAGCCGCGCCAGTATTTGGAGCACCTGTTTGCTGTCGGCTACACAGCCGGGCAGTGCGAGATGACGGACAATTACGCCTCGGTATAGGAACCCTTCCCTGTCATAAAGCGGTACTCCGGTTTGCGTCAGCATCTGTCGCAGGGCTTGTTCTGCAACCATCGGGTAGTCCGGCGCTGCGGAAAACCGCGCAGCCAAATCGGGGGAAGCGTATTTAAAATCGGTAAGCCAAACATCTACATAAGGGGCTAAAGCACGTACAGTTTCCACTGTTTCGTAACCGCCGGTATTGTAGACCACCGGTAAGGTCAAGCCGTGCTGTTTGGCGAAGTCTAAGGCGCAGATCACCCACGGCAAATACTGGGTGGCGGTAACAAGATTCAGGTTGCGAGCACCATCGTGCTGTAAGCGCAGAAAAATCTCGGCCAGCCGCTCTGCAGAGATGGCTTTCCCCACACCTTCCTGACTGATGGGAAAATTCTGGCAATAACAGCAACGAAGAGGGCAGCCGCTAAAAAATACCGTGCCGCTGCCGCGTACATCCTGTGGGTCACCGCTCAAGCAGGGTTCTTCCCAATGGTGCAGTGCTGCACGGGCTACCATAAGCCGGTCGTCGGCACCGCAAAAGCCGGGCTTTCCCGCGGCACGGTCGGCACCGCAAGCGCGAGGACACAGACGGCAATGGTTTGGTAACTGCATAGCTTTTCTCGCTTTCACAAATTTTTCCGTTTCATTTTACCACAAATGGGGAAAATGTGGTATACTATAAGGAACAATCTCAAAGATAAAGGAGTGCATGACTATGTCTACCCCTCATAACCGCGCCGAAAAAGGCGATTTCGCCAAGACTGTATTGATGCCCGGAGATCCGCTTCGTGCAAAATTTATTGCGGAAACGTTTTTAGAAAATCCACGCCTTGTCACGGATGTGCGTGGTATGCTGGGCTACACCGGTACATATCAGGGCCGCCCCATCAGCGTGATGGGCAGTGGCATGGGCATGCCGTCCATTGGTATCTATTCCTACGAGCTGTATAGCCAGTACGGAGTAGAGAACATCATCCGTATCGGTTCGGCGGGCTCTTATACCGAAAAAGCCAAGCTGTTCGATGTGGTGCTGGCGGACGGTGCCTATTCCGAGAGCAACTATGCGGCAACCCAAAGTGGGGATACCGATGAAATTCAGAAACCCAGCGAAGAGCTGAATGCGGCGCTGAAAGCCAGCGCGGCAGCCCAGAACATCCCGCTGATTGAAGGCAACATCCATTCTTCGGACGTGTTCTACCGTGAACCGAACGACGAAAAGCCCACTTACTGGGAACGTCTGCGAGACGAGAAGGGCTGCCTTGCTGTGGAGATGGAAAGTTTTGCGCTGTTCCACAACGCCAAAGTGCTGGGAAAACGGGCTGCCTGCCTGTTAACCATTTCGGACAGTTTTGTTTCGCCGGAAATCACCACGGCGGAACAGCGCCAGACCAGCTTTACAGCCATGATGAAAGTGGCACTGGGAGCCGAGGCTTATCTGGAGAAATAAACCATGGAAAAAGAACAGATCCAGTCGTTGATTCGGGCGGCATTTTCTGCGCGCCGTTTTGCTTATACGCCTTATTCACATTTTCAGGTGGGGGCGGCACTTCTGGCAAAAAGCGGTACAGTCTATACCGGCTGCAATATTGAAAATGCAGGCTATACGCCCACCAACTGTGCCGAGCGTACCGCGCTTTTCAAGGCTGTTAGCGAAGGAGAACGGCAGTTTTCTGCCATTGCCATCGTAGGCAGCATGCAGGGCACGGTCAACACCTTGGTGACGGGACCTTGCGGCGTGTGCCGACAGGCGCTGTATGAGTTTGGCGGCCCCGAACTGACCGTGATCATGGCCAAAACCGAGGAGGACTATATTGTGACCACACTGGGCGAATTGTTGCCCTACGGTTTTGGCCCGGCCAATCTGGAGGCTGAAGAAACTCAATCCCCAATGTAAGGAGTTCCCGTTGTTCATGAAAAAGTTTATTGCACTGTTGCTTTTGCTGCTGCTGTTGGTCAGTTTGGCAGCCTGCACTTCGGAAGAACAAGGTCAGGCGTCTACTGATTTTACGGTGCCGTTGGATGATGCATCCTATGTGTACCAAGCGCCGGAGGACGCAACCCCCTTGCCCGGCGGCGCGGTCATTGCGTTGGCCGCAGAGAGCAGCGGCTTGGAATCCGGACCGGAAGCGTTGTTGTGGAAAGGTATCCAGACCTTTGCTTCCACTTTCGGATATACGGCACAGTCCTACGTGTACGGTGAAGGGGAAGTTGCCACCACCGCCGAGGAAGCGCTGCAACAAGCGGCCCAGAGTGGGGCGGCTTTGGTGGTTTGCCGAGGAGAAGAGATGGCACGCGCCTTGTTCCCCATGCAGACCAACTATCCCGGTGTACAATATTTGCTGTTTGATGATGAGCCGCATAACGAGGATTATACCGCTTATACTACCGAAACTTCGGTGCACTGCGTGTTGTTCCAAGAAGAACAAGCCGGGTATTTGGCTGGGTATGCCTCGGTGTCGGAAGGGTATACCCAGTTGGGCTTTATGGGTGTAGATGAATTGCCCGATGTTGTGCGGTATTGCACAGGTTTCCTGCAGGGTGCAGAAGCGGCAGCCGAACAGCAGGGCGAACAGGTCAACCTGCGCGTCTGGTTTACCGGAGACATCGGAGATGCCAGTGTCATTACCAACCGCATGTTGGAATGGTATAATGGCGGTACGGAATTGATCATGGTCAATGGCGGGCAGCTAATGCAAAGTGCCGTCGAAGCGATCAGCCAGACGGATGCGAAAGCATTTGGCACCGACTGGGATCAGAACGCACTCAGTGAACGGATTATAAGCAGTGCTGTCAAATGCTACAATGCAACCGTACAACGGCAGCTGTATAAGTTTTTCTCAGGCAATGCAACTTGGGGACAACAGGATGCCGGACAGACAGAGAAGCTGGGATATACGGACGGAAGCGTAGCGTTGGCGGGTTCTACGTGGCGGATGGAGCGCTTTACCCAGCGTGATTACGAGCAGCTATATGAACAGTTGCGCAACAGTGAATTGAAGGTGGAAACTTACTCTGATTTGGACACGCTGCCCGATACACCTTCCGTTACACTGGAAATCCAAAACTGACTTTTGACATTTTGTTAAATAT
Organism: uncultured Subdoligranulum sp.; assembly: GCF_937890665.1. The sequence goes on along the minus strand of NZ_CALADU010000077.1, from coordinate 17,869 downwards.
TTGTAATGGAATTGAAAAGGTTTTTCCATTGCAAAAGATGGAAAAATCCGCTATACTGAAACCAGTGTGACGGGGATACGCTCCGTCCAAAGTTTAGAAATAAGGAGATCAAAACCATGAAAAAGTTCCTTGCATTGGTTATGGCCGGTTGCATGGCGCTCTCTCTGGCTGCCTGCGGCGGTTCTGACGCATCTTCTGCGGCTACGGCTGAATCCACCAGCACCGAAGCTACGGCGGAGACCAGCAGCGGCGCCAAGACGGACGTTGCGTTTGTAACGGACGTTGGCAACATTGATGACCAGTCTTTCAACCAGTATACTTGGCAGGGTGTGCAGGATTTCTGCACCGCCAACAACCTGAACGCGAACTACTATCGTCCCACGGAGGACTCCGATGCGGCTCGTTTGGAGCAGATGGATAATGCTGTCAACGACGGCGCGAAGGCTATCGTTGTTGCCGGTTACCTGTTCGGCACCTCTGTTGCGGAAGCACAGGCTAAGTATCCCGATGTTCAGTTCTTGGCTCTGGACGTTGCTACCACGGACCTGAGCGCTGACGGCAGCGTTGAACCCGCTGCCAACACCGCTCTGATCACCTACAAAGAAGAGCAGGCCGGTTATCTGGCTGGCTACGCCGCTGTGTATGACGGCTACAAGGAGCTGGGCTTCTTGGGTGGTATGGCGGTTCCCGCTGTTATCCGTTACGGCTACGGCTTTGTACAGGGCGCTGACGCTGCTGCCAAGGAGCTGGGCGTGACCGACGTCAACATCAAGTACTGGTACTCCGGTGGCTTTGCTGCGACCGACGAGGTCAAGAACAAGATGGACGGCTGGTACTCTGAGGGTACCGAGGTTGTCTTTGCTTGTGGCGGCCCTGTCTGCCAGAGCTGTGATGCTGCGGCGCAGGCCAACGGCGGCAAGATGATCGGCGTGGACGTTGACCAGTCCGGTCAGTTCGACACCGTCATTACCTCTGCTATGAAGGCGCTGGCCAACTCCGTCAACGTGGCTCTGACCGATGCCATGAACAATGACTGGAAGTTCAGCGAGGCATACGCTGGTAAGCAGACCGTTTTGGGCGCTGCTGAGGATTGCGTCGGCCTGCCGATGGAAACCAGCAAGTTCACCAACTTTACGCAGGAGCAGTATGACACCCTGTATCAGCAGATCGTTGACGGCACGCTGGTCGTGGACGATAGCTTCGATACTGCGGTTACGCCGGCTGTCACCAACGTGAACGTGGATTATCAGGGCTAATAAAACCTGTTTATCAAAATACCCCGTGCCCCAAGGCACGGGGTATTTTTGCTGTATGCAAACCGAGCAGAAATTTGCACTTTTTGTTCAAATTCTCTTGTGTATTTGTGAATTTTTCTATATAATACAAAGTAAGAAACTATGTTTTTGGAAAGGGGCGTGCAACGGTTTGGCAGATCAATATGTGATTGAAATGCTGCACATCACCAAGGAATTTCCCGGCATCAAGGCCAATGACGATGTTACCTTGCAACTTCGCAAAGGGGAGATTCACGCTCTTCTGGGCGAGAACGGTGCCGGCAAGTCCACGTTGATGAGCGTGCTGTTTGGGCTGTATCAGCCGGAAAAAGGTACGATCAAAAAGGACGGGAAAGAAGTCAAGATCAACAATCCCAATGATGCCAACGCGTTGGGAATCGGCATGGTTCACCAGCACTTCAAACTGGTGGAATGCTTTACGGTACTTGATAACATCATTCTGGGTGTGGAAGATACCCGGCATGGCTTTTTGCGGAAAGACGCTGCGCGTAAAAAGGTCATGGCGTTGAGTGAAAAGTACGGCCTGCGGGTGGATCCGGATGCACTGGTCAGTGACATTTCGGTAGGCATGCAGCAGCGCGTAGAGATCTTGAAGATGCTCTATCGTGACAATGACATCCTGATTTTTGATGAACCCACGGCTGTTTTGACGCCGCAGGAAATTGATGAGCTTATGGCGATTATGCGTGGGTTTAAAGAAGAAGGAAAGAGCATCCTTTTCATTACCCATAAGCTCAATGAGATTATGGCGGTAGCCGATCGCTGCACGGTTTTGCAGAAAGGCAAAGGCATCGGTACGGTTGAAATTGCCAAGACCACCAAAGAAGAACTTTCCCGTATGATGGTTGGCCGCGATGTGGAATTTGCGGTAGAAAAATCCCCCTGTGAACCGGGCCGAACCATCTTGGAAGTGGACAACTTGGTGGTGCCCAGCAAAGTGCATAAGAATAACGCCGTAAAAGGCGTATCCTTTCAGGTACGCGCTGGCGAGATTGTCTGCGTGGCCGGCATCGAAGGCAATGGTCAGAGTGAACTGATCTACGGCTTGACCGGCCTGGAAAAGGTGACTTCCGGTACAATTCGCTTAAATGGCAAAGACATTACCAATGCTACCATTCGTGCCCGTTCCAAGGATGGTATGAGCCATATTCCCGAGGACCGTCACAAACATGGATTGGTGCTGGATTACACCTTGGCAGACAACATGGTGTTGCAGCGCTACTGGCAGCCGCAGTTCCAAAATCATGGCTTCATTAAAAAGAACGAAGTCTTTGCTTATTCCGATCGATTGATCGAACAATATGACGTTCGCAGTGGACAGGGCAGCATGACGATTGCCCGCAGCATGTCGGGCGGCAACCAGCAAAAAGCAATCATTGCTCGCGAGGTAGACAAGGATCCGGATCTGTTGGTGGCAGTTCAGCCGACCCGTGGTTTGGACGTGGGCGCTATTGAATATATCCATAAACAAATTGTGGCAGAGCGGGACAAAGGCAAGGCAGTCTTGCTCGTCAGCTTGGAATTGGACGAGGTCATGAACTTGTCTGACCGGATTCTGGTGCTGTATGAAGGCGAAATCGTCGGCGAGTTTGACCCGCACAAAACAACGGTTGAAGAGCTGGGCCTCTATATGGCTGGCGCGAAAAAACAGGGGGAGGCGAAAGCATGAAAAACAAACAAAAACGGACGTTTTTGCAGAACCCTGCGGTCGTAGGTGTTTTGGCAAGCCTTCTCTCCATTGTGATTGGATTGGTGCTGGGCTTTTTGCTGCTGGTCGTTTTGAACCCCGGTGCGTCGCTGGAAGGTATGAAGGCCATGATGACCACCGGCTTTGGCAGCATGGACAAGTTCGGCAAAGTATTGTATCAGGCAGCGCCGCTTATGATGTGCGGTTTGTCGGTGGGCTTTGCTTTTAAAACCGGCCTGTTTAACATCGGTGCTTCCGGACAGTATACGATGGGTGCTTTCTTCGCGTTGCTGTTTGCCATTCAGTTCCAGATGCCTTGGTTTATCTGTCTGGTTGCAGCGGCGGTAGGCGGTGCCATCTGGGGTGTTTTCCCCGGTTTGTTCAAAGCATACTTCAATGTCAATGAGGTCATTACCGCCATTATGTTCAACTGGATCGGTATGTACCTTGTTAACCTGATTTTGGCAAACTCCCCGAATATGCTGGCGTCCGGTTGGGGTGCTTCCAACTCGGACCGTACGGCCGCACTGTCGGCAGCAAACCCGGATGCGATTCTTCCCAAAGGTCATCTGGCGGTCTTGTTTGGCAACTCCAGCTGGATTAATATCAGCATTTGGATCACGATTCTGTTTGCAATTATTGTTTGGGTTGTACTGCAAAAGACGACTTTTGGGTATGAACTCAAGGCTTGCGGCCTTAGCCGAGATGCTGCACAATATGCCGGTATCAATGCCAAACGGAACATTGTTCTGTCTATGGTGATTTCCGGTGCGTTGTCCGGCATCGGTGGTGGCATCTACTATCTGGCTGGTACGGGCCAGTATGTATTGGAAAAAGCCATTCTGTCCATGGGTTTCAACGGCATTCCGGTGGCGTTGCTGGCTAGCTCCAATCCTATCGGCACGATTTTCTCGGCGCTGTTCATCAGTTATATTCAGGTGGGCGGCGCAGCTATGCAGCCCGCCTACTCGTCCGAAACCATCGACATCGTGATTGCGGTAATCATTTATCTGGCGGCCTTTGCGCTGCTGATGCGCGGTGTGATCGCCAAAGCGGTGTCCGGTCGTAAAGAGAAAGGGGGCGCTGCCAAATGATGATTGCTGCGAATATCATCAGCTTGACCATTTTGTTTGCGGTTCCGCTGCTTCTGGTAGCGTTGGGCGGCATGTTCAGCGAACATTCCGGCGTGATTAATATTGCGCTGGAAGGCATGATGATCATTGGTGCGCTTTTTGCCTGCTTTACGCTGCAGGCGTTGGACCAGAGCGGCTTCGGCGAGGCCAACCCGCAGTTGTCCATGCTGATTGCCATTTTGGTGGCCGGCGGTACCGGTATGATCTTCTCGCTGTTCCTTGGTTTCGCTGCTATTAACCTGAAGGCCGATCAGACCATTGGCGGCACGGCACTGAACCAGTTCGCGCCGGCTTTCGCCGTCGTTATGACTTGGGCCATTCAGGGTCAGGGCCTGACTACGATCCAGATCCCCAGCTGGGTGCGTATTACCCGGGAAACCTTTGGCTTGGCACCGGTGGACGGTCCTAGCTTCTGGAACAATCTGATCTTCAAATATTTCTATCTTACTACACCGGTTGCGGTGGTTCTGTTTATCGCGGCCTATGTGTTGATGTACAAAACCCGTTTCGGTTTGCGGCTTCGTGCTTGTGGCGAGCACCCGCAGGCGGCGGATTCTGTGGGCATCAACGTTTACAAAATGCGGTATGCTGGCGTGCTGATTTCCGGTTTTCTGGGCGGCATCGGCGGTCTTGCCTATACGGTGGCGGCTGGCTCCGGCTTCAACTCTGACGTGGGCGGCTACGGCTTCCTTGCGCTGGCGGTTATGATTTTCGGCAACTGGAAACCTTTCCCGATTCTGGCCTCTTCTTTCTTCTTCGCGCTGTTCAAGGTCATTGCGGCGTACAGCTCGTCGTTGTCCTTCCTGCCGAAGTTTGAAGGCGTTAAGGAAGTATCTAACTTCTACCAGATGTTGCCGTATATCGTGACGATGATCGTGTTGATCTTCACGTCCAAAAACTCGCAGGCGCCCAAGGCTGAAGGCATCCCCTACGATAAGGGCAGCCGATAAACGCGATCCGCAATCCTATTATCCGAAATGCCGTCTCCGGGCGGCATTTCTCTGTTTCGGCACAATACACCGAAACCTCGCCTGAAAGGAGGCTACCACAGTATGCGAATGTACGATATTATTGCCAAGAAGCGGGATGGTGGAACACTGGACCGTGAAGAATTGACTTTTGCCGTCAATGGGTATGTGTCGGGTGATGTGCCAGATTATCAAATGTCGGCACTGCTTATGGCCATCTATTTACGGGGGATGACTGATGAAGAAACGGCCATCCTCACCGACGTGATGGCGCGTTCCGGCGATATGGTGGACTTGTCTGCCATCGAAGGCGTCAAAGCGGATAAACACTCCACCGGTGGCGTGGGCGACAAAACTACGCTGGTTATTGCGCCGATTGTGGCGGCCTGTGGCGTAAAGATTGCCAAGATGAGTGGCCGTGGCTTGGGTCATACGGGCGGTACCATCGATAAGATGGAAGCAGTGCCCGGAACACGTACCAGCCTGACGCAGGAAGAGTTTTTTAAGCAAGTCAACGAGATCGGGATTTCGGTCATTGGCCAGAGCGGACAGATTGCGGTGGCGGATAAGAAGATGTACGCTTTGCGGGATGTAACAGCTACCGTAGGGTGCATTCCGCTGATTGCTTCCTCGATCATGAGCAAAAAATTGGCAGCGGGTTCTGATGCTATTTTGCTGGATGTGACCATGGGTGATGGCGCGTTTATGAAAGATCTGGACAGTGCTATTGAACTGGCCCGCCAGATGGTAGCTATCGGTACGGCACATGGCCGGAAGGTAGCAGCTCTTATCACCGATATGGATAAACCGCTTGGTCATAACATTGGTAATTCGCTGGAAGTGGCCGAAAGCATGGCGGTCTTGCAGGGCAAGGGTCCTGCGGATTTGACGGAAGTCTGTTTGCAGCTAGCCACCAATATGCTGCAGTTGGCCGGAAAAGGAGATGCTGCGACCTGCCGTGCCATGGCAGAACGTGTGATTGAGGATGGCTCGGCTTTTGCTAAGTGCTGCCAGATGTTTGCAGCGCAGGGCGGGGATGTGTCGGTGCTGCAAGACCCGACATGTTTCCGCAAAGCAAAGTACAGCTACGAAGTTACAGCCCCTTGCGCCGGGTATATCTATAAAAACGATGTGGAGAAGATTGGCAATGCCAGCGTTTTGTTGGGGGCCGGCCGTATCAAAAAAGAGGACAGTATCGATTTTGCTGCCGGTATCGTCATGCACAAAAAACTGGGGGATGCTGTGCAAGCCGGGGAGAGCATCTGCACATTCTATGCAGACGACCCTGCACTTTTCGCCGCAGCGGAGGATATGTACCGTGGCGGATTGGTAATCCGGGAAGAAAAGCCGAAATTGCCGCCTTTGATCTATGCCCGCGTTACGTCGGAAGGCGTAGAGAGATTCTCTTAAACTAAAAAGGACATAAACCAGCCCGCCGCTGCAACATATTGCAGCGGCGGGCTGATTGTTTATCGGCGATGTTTTATCCAAAAGAGCTTCCACGGTCCATAACCGTTGGCCTTGTCCTGCGTGAATTCCTCTGTTTTGACATAGCGCTTGCGCATCCCGTCAAACTGTAAAGCAGTTCCACTTTCCTGTACATCGGTCAGGACTCGGGGTAAAGCGCTTTGCTGACTTTCAAAATCGGGTTCTTTGTCCCAACGGATTTTGCCATCGGCGTCGAATCCGCTTCCCCAAACGCTGAATACAAGGCAGGCTGCTTCGCCGTAGCAGTACCGTTCAAAGCGAATCCGCCCGTCCAGATAAAACAAAAGGCAATCGCGAAAATGAGTTTCCATCTCTTTTTCGTAGCGGCTTCCACAGACAGAACCTGCAAAATCGGCGGCGTTAGCGGTCATGGCGCAATCCTCCTCGGTGACGTAGTATACCAATAGTATACTGCCGCCAGACCGGTTTGGCAATCGGGGGAAAGTCAGCTTTTTACATCACGGCGCGTCAACAGTAGGTTGGCGGTGCAAAAGAGTACTGTCAACCAAAGCAGGTAAGCCGCAAAGAAGGGGAAAAGGTTCCCAGAAAGCATGTCCTCGCTTTTGTTGGAGTTCATGCCGTATTGCATTAAGGCGTAGGGCCAAAACAGACCGACATCTTGGCTGGCTGCCAGCATGCCGATGATACCGCCAAACAAGGCAATAAAGATCGGCACTGCAAAACTGCGAATCAGCATAGACAAAAGCAGTTGAAGGGCAATAACACTCAACCCGCCCAGCGCACCGCGGAGCAAAAAGACAAACAGTGTAATGGGAGGCCATCCGGGTAGGGTGGCAAATACTTTGCCGCACAAACAATACAGCAGAAAAATCCAACACTGGGTCAGCAGCACCAAGTTGACTACTACAAAAAACTTTGCCAAAAACAGGGCAAAAGGAGGGACGGGGGCAGCCATGATCAGATTCCAGTTATGTCCCAGATGTTCCAACCGCCAAAGGTAAGAGGCATAGATTGCTACCAGAGTGGGAAAAAAGAATAGGGAGTAAAAGAGGGTGTGCTGGGTCCAAAGCGCGTACCAACTCGCGCTGAGGATGCCAAGATTCCCGAGATAATTGACGGTTCCGTAAGCTGCTGAAATAACCGGCAGCAGAAAGAATAAGATCCAAATCGGGGAGGCGTGCAGTTTCCGATTTTCTGCACGCAGACAACGTAACAACACGATTTATACCTCCTTTTCTCGAATTGCCCGCCAGGTGATGCAAAAAAATAAAAGGGCCAGAACAGCACACCAAAGCAAAAGTAAGGGACGAAATTCTCGGATGCCGTAGAGGACGGCTCGGGTATCAGGATCCCAATCGATGAGGACGTAGGTGGTTAGTGGGATAAAATACCCCCAGGGAACAAAATAGCCGACGACAGGCGGCATAAAGGCCGAAAACAAACCGATTAGAGAACCGGCAATTCCGGTGCAAAGGGCAGGCAATGGATTTTGCAACAAAATGGTTAATAAAAGTTCCGAGAAAAAGAGCATGAGATCTACCGTGTAGGTACAAAGAAAGCTGTAAGCGAACTGAACGAGCGGCGGAGTATCCAAATACCCCAGAACTTGACCAAGAATCCATATGCCGAACACTTCAACCGAAACGATCACAGAGAGTTCCGCCATGCCCAGCAGCACTTTGGCAGCAAACAAACTGCGGCGGCTTTGCAGTGTGTACAACAATTTGGGGGTGTTGCCTTTTACCTCTACATCCCAAAGGCGGCTGGCTAACATCGCCATGCCCACTGGCATCAAAACGGTGTTCATCACCGGGAAGGTATATAACAGGGCATGGTATCCGACGCGTAAGTCGTCACCGCCGTCGGGGGCGGAGTAGGCTGACCAAAGCAAAGCGGCCAGAGGAATCAAAAGGCAGATCAGTAAATCGTGGTGGCGTTTGGCTTTTTGTATTTCGGCATGCAGGCCTTGCAGCATTTCAGCTCACCTCCTTGGAATCGGTCAGGCTTAAGAAAATCTCCTCCAGAGATTTTGTGTGTCGATTCAGTTCCACAACACCGGCGCCGCTGTCGGCTACTGCCCGGACCAAGGCGGCAAGCGACTCTTCTTGTAAGGGAGGCAGCGTCAGGACGTTCTCCTTTTGCTGAACAGGGATGCCGTTGGCGTGCAGTAAGGGAATTGCTTTTTGGGGATACAACAAGCGCAGGCTCACTGCTCCGCGACTGTGCTGCTGTAAGTCTTGCAGGGAACCTTCAAACAACAATTTACCCTGCTGGATAATGCCTACCTGTTCCACCATCTGCTCCATTTCCCCTAAAAGGTGGCTGGACAGAAAAACGGTGGTGCCGGTGGCAGCAGGCATGTCTGCGAGTAACGCCCGCATCTCCTGAATCCCTGCAGGATCCAGACCATTGGTGGGCTCATCCAAAATCAGTAGTTCGGGATTGCCCAATAACGCCATCGCAATGCCAAGACGCTGCTTCATTCCCAACGAAAACTGGCCCACTTTTCGGTTGCGGTCCTTTGTCAGATGGACAATTTCCAATACCCGGGATATATCTTTGCGGGATACACCTTTCAGGTCGGCGACAATGGTTAGATTTTCTTGTGCGGTGAGGTGCAGATACCCGGACGGTGACTCGATAAGACTGCCGGTTTGCCGTAAAAGCGACAAGCGATTTTGTGCCGTTAGCTCTTGGCCGAGCAGAAAAACCTGCCCGGCGCTGGGGTGAATCAGGCCTAGTAACATTTTCATGGTGGTACTTTTACCGGCGCCATTGGGACCGATAAAGCCATAGACGCAGCCCTGAGGGACGTGAAGGGAAACTCGGTCTACTGCCGGACGGCTGCCATAGATTTTGCTTAACGATTGGGTTTCAATCACAGTTTGCATGGTATTCGCTCCTTTGCATAAACTTCTTGGAAACAATTCTATCCTACGCGATGGAGCTTAATCGAACTGAAACGAGGGCTTAAATTTACCTTAAGATTAAGCTTTCAGCATGGCTCTAAAGAAAAGGATGCGCTATAATGGAATGGAGGGGAAAGTATGCAAACGATCTACGATGCCAAACTGTTACTGGTGGACGATACCCCCGAACTGTTGAACCTGTTGTGTGAACATCTGCAGGCGGCGGGATACCGCACCATTGTAACTGCGGAAAATTGTGCGGCGGCCCGCAAAGCTTTTTCTGCGGACCAACCGGAGCTGATGATTCTGGACATTAACCTGCCAGACGGTGACGGGTTTGCACTGTTTCAGCAGTTGTGGGCACAGGCGGACGTACCGGCATTGTTTCTTTCCGCCCGGGACGCAGATGCGGATCGCTTGTTTGGGTTGGGGCTGGGTGCCGATGACTATTTGACCAAGCCCTTTTTGATGCAGGAGCTCCTACTGCGTGTACAGCACATCCTGCAGCGCGCTTACCGTACAGAACTGGCACGCGGTGAGTCGGGACACCTGCAACTGGGGGCTTGTACCGTAGAATTGGCGGATGCACTGGTGCACCATCCGGATGGTTCTGTGGTGACGCTGACAGCTACCGAGCGCGCGTTGCTGCAAAAACTGGCGGAAAACCGTGGGCATATTCTTACCTACGATACTCTATACGAAGCGGTATGGGGACAAGATTACTACGGCTGCGAAAACAGTCTGAACGTGCATATTCGGCATTTGCGGGAAAAAATTGAGGAGAATGCCAGCAAACCGCAGTGGCTTGTTACGGTACGCGGCATTGGGTATAAACTGATGGGGGAGATGCGCCGATGAAAACGTTTGGGCGGTTGATTCGCCGGTATATTCTGTTGGCGGCGGGGATTACCCTGTTGGTGGTGGTTTTGGTAACAGCGGCTTTTGTTTGGGTCAGCTTGCATTTTGGACTGCGCTGGCAGGAACAATTTGGTTACAGTTATACCGAGATTGCCGATCATTTGCAGCAGGACGAGTCAGGGCAGTTTTATTTCGATGAACAGCAGAGCGCTCGTTGGATGGATGGATACGCATGGGGAATGGTGCTGAATGATGCGGGGGAGGTGGTTTGGGAATATGAACTGCCGGCAGCACTCAACCATCCGTATACAGCGTCGGAAGTGGCAGTTTTTTCTCGCTGGTATCTGGACGACTATCCGGTTTTCTGTCAGGTGAGAGAGTACGGTTTGCTGGTACTGGGTATGCCCAAAGGCAGTACATGGAAGTACAATGTCTGGACCTATCCTGATTTGTTAGAGGGAGTTTTGTATGGCGGGAGTATGGCCATCCTCGGAATTCCGATTTTGATTCTTATCTTTTGCCTGATCTTTAGCTGGCGTGGTACCCGGTCCCTACAAACGGTGAGCAATGGACTGGACGCTTTGGCAGAGGGACGGACGGTGGAGCTGCCAACCCATGGCTTTGCTGGTGCGGTGGCGGAAAAGCTCAACCAAACCAGCGCCCAACTACGCAGCCGCAACGAGATCATCCAGCGGCGGGACACCGCCCGCACCAACTGGATCGCAGGGGTTAGTCACGATATTCGTACACCGCTTTCTCTGATTTTAGGGTGGTCGGAGCAACTTCGGCAAGACGAAACGCTGTCGGAATCTGCTCGCCGTAAAGCGGCTGGCATTCAAGCGCAAAGTGAAAAAATTACTGCGCTGATCGAGGACCTAAACCTGACCAGCAAATTACAATATGGAGCTCAGCCACTGCGCTGCCGCAAGGTGCATGCCGGTGCTTTGCTGCGTCGGTTGGTGGCAGACTTTTGCAATGGACCGTTGGCACAAGCCTGCGAGGTGGCGCTGACCGTGACACCAGAGGTAGAGGAAACGGAGCTGCAGGCGGACGATGCGCTGTTGGCGCGAGCTTTTGAGAATGTTTTAGGAAACAGTGTGCGTCATAACGCATTGCCGGTTCATTGCGAAGTCCAAGCGGCCGTGAAGAATCAATGTCTATGCGTGATCATCACCGATGATGGGGCCGGCTATCCACCGGCGGTGCTGGAAGCGCTGCAAACCGGTGTGACGCAGGAAAACACGCCCCATATTTTGGGTTTGCATGTGGTGGAGCAGATTATTCAAGCCCATGGTGGGAATACTTTGTTTGGCCAGAACGAACCTCACGGCAGTAAGGTGACGATGCAGTTGCCCATAGTATAAAAAGCAGCCCGACGTATCTTGTCGGGCTGCTTTTGGTTCTGTGTTTTAAAGCTGGGCCGGTTGGATTTCCACGGGGGCACCATTCTTATCGTAAAAGGTGACCTCGCCGTTATTCTGGGGCAGAAGAATGGTGAAGGGAAAACTGCTGTCCAAAAGATAGGTCTTTACAGTTTGGCCGTTATCGATCTCTGCGCTTTGCACTTGAGCAAAGTTTAAAGAGAAGTAGGCACACTGCTCGCTGCCGTCGAGGGCAAGCGCCTGAACTACTGTGGGGAGTTCGGCCTGTGTACCATGTACACCTGCAACGGTAGTGCTGCCCCGGAAGATATATCCGAAGGATAAGCCGGGGCGATTTACATAGAGGGTATAGCCGTAACAGCTTTTGTCAGGGGGATAAAATAGATAGATGGCTGCGGTATCGGAAACACTGCCGGTCACCAACCAGTCATTGGGGATATTCTGGGAGGCGCGCAAATCTTCCGGTAGGTGGGACTTTGAAACACCGATTTCCCCGCCCAGCAGAAAAAAGTCGCAGATAAGCAGGGCGACGGCGAGTAAAAAGATTCCGATTCTGCGGCGAACCATTCGGTTTGTCATTGGGGAATCATCCTTCCGTTGCGGCGGAGAGAATGCGAGGCAGCAGTGCCTGCAACTCTGCAAGATTATGTTGGAACTGCGGATAAAACTCGTCGCTCAGGTCATAGTCAAGATAAAGAGCTCGCTCCATTCGCTTGATAGCCATGGCGAAATGAGGGTTGGAGGCGCCGCCTGCAGCACGAAGCTGCTCAGAAAGCTGGGTGCAGACCACAGCCCAGCGGGCATCGATCCCCGCTCGCTCCAAAACGGCGGCATCTTCTAAATACTGTTGCAGCGTGCGGTTCTCACGACAAATGCCGCACAACGGCAGTTGCGCACGATATTCCATCTGCGCTGTTACCGGGTCGATGCTTTGTCCCAAAGGATACAGGGCACAGGCCAAAGGGCGGGCCTCATGAATCACACAGGCATTGCCCTCGAAAAAACGACAGTTCCCAGAGATTGGATCCGGTGTGAGCCGTAAGGCGGGCAGACAGCTCTCGGGCGCCAGATAGCGTTTGCAGAAAGCGTGGGCAACAATGCGAGGTGACAACCGGAGCCGTCGGGCGATGCGGTAGAGGTCGTAGCCGGAAAGTACCAGATCTTTTCGCTGACGGCAGCAATCTCCGCATCCTTTGCAGACGAATCCAAAGGAATCAGTAAGTGCCAACGCGGGACCTAAAGACCATGCTTCAGCACTCCGTCCAGGTTCCACAATCACAGATGCACCTCGCAGGGATTCTCGCGTCCGGCAGCAAAATCGGCAACGGCTTCAAAGACACTTTCGACCATGCTGGCTACATTGACGTCAGTGTAGAAGGCGGTATGGGAACTTAGAATCACGTTGGGATAACTGCGCAGCAGATTCAGTTCTCGATTGGGCAGGGCTTCCCCGCAGCGATTATAATAGCAGATGCCGTTTTCATCCTCGACCACATCCAAACCGGCGCCGCCGAGCTTGCCGCTCTCCAATCCCTGCAACAGGGCCTCTGGATCGATCAGCGTGCCGCGGGCTGTATTGACCAGCAAAGCACCGTCTTTCATCATGGCAATGGCTTTGGCGTCAATCAGGTGGTAGTTTTCTCGTGTTGCGTTCAAATGCAGCGTGATAATATCGCTGCGTGCATAAAGCTCTTCCAGCGATACATATTCGGCGTAGGCACGGACAGACTCGGACGGATACAAGTCGTAGGCCAGAAGTTTGCATCCAAATCCGGATAGATGCCGGATTACCGTGCTGCCGATCTTACCGGTGCCGATCACGCCGACAGTACAATTGGACAGGTCGCGGCCCATCTTGCCGGACAGGGAATAATCCTGTGCAGCAGCGCGGAGCATGATCTGGTTCATTTTGCGGGTGGCCATCAGCATTAACATGATGGTGTAGTTGGCAACCCCTTCCGGCGGATAATGGCTGTGACTGACCCGCAAGCCCAGACGTTTAGCCGCATCTAGAGGAAGGTGATCGTAGCCAATGCTGCGGCAGGGCAGATATTTTACGCCCATTTTGGCAAAAGCCTCCAGATATTCCGGACGGACTTCGCAAGGGTTGGTACTGACCGCATCACAGCCCTCGACCAATTTTAGGTTGTCGAGGTTCGGAACCTCCGAAGTCCATGCGTAGTCAATGCCGTATTTTTCCCGGTTGGGTTCACAGTATTGCAGCTCATCAAAAGGGCGCAGGGCATAAAAAAAGATTTTCATATCCCGATTCATCTCCTAAGTTTTAGCGCAAAGAATAGCGAAATATTTCGGCCAGCCAGTCGGTGCATAGATCGACCCAGGCGCTGGCGTGTGGGTTATAAGTGTTTACATCCCGGGTGCAAATGCTGGAGCCATGGATGCCATGCGGGAACAGGTGCAGTGCGTAGGGGACGTGGTGGGCGGTCAAGGCCTGGGCTAGCAGCAAGGAGTTTTGTACCGGTACAGTAGCATCGTCCACAGTATGCCAAATAAAGAAAGGTGGAAGATCGTCTTGTACATGGGTTTCCAGACTCAAGGCGGCGCGCAGCGCGTTATCGTCGCCGGCTAGACGGTCAAAGGAACCACGATGTGCAAAGTCTCCGGAAGAAACTACGGGGTAACCCAAAATGACAGCATCGGGCCGGGCTTCCTCACCGGAAACACCCAATGCTTGACGAACTGGCTCGGCGTCCCACAAGATGGCGGTGGCTCCGGCTAGATGCCCCCCGGCGGAAAAACCGCAAATGGCAATTTTAAAAGGATCCACCCGTAGTTTGGCGGCGTTGCGGCGCAGATGCAAAATGGCGCCTGCAGCATCGATCAGTGGCTGCCAGTGTAAAGGTGCTGGGGAAACGGTGTACAAAAGTGTAAAGACCTGATAACCGGCCTGCAAAAACTGTACGGCCACAGGATCGGATTCGCGGGCACTGCAGCGTTCATAACCGCCGCCCGGTAAGATCAAAACGGCAGGGCGTGTGTTGTAGGCAGGCATTTCCACGGTTTCGTCGCGCAGATATCCGGTTAACTTCGCGCCGCTGGGGAAGGTGTGGGTGTAAAATTGCATAGACAGCCACTTCCTTTCAGAAACATTTCAAACAAAAGCTGAGAGTATTAGGCTTTGGTTTCCGCCAACGGATGCTGCTCAATATACTCTGCCATTAGGTCGGCAGCTAAGCGGACCAATTCCGGACAAGGGCGTTTTTTGTAGTACTCCGCAGTGCGGGGACTGGCTACCGGTGTGCCTTCTGCTTTGGCAAGGCCCAGCAGTTCTCGGCAAACGATACTGTCGCCGCCATTTCGCTGCTTGTATTGTTCGGCCAACGCTTGTACCTCGGTGTAGGTTTGGGTCTTTTGAGCGGGATCGGTGTTGCCATATAATGCTCCCAACACGATGGTCAGGCCGGAGAACGCGCCGCAGACCTCCCGCATGCGCCCAAAACCGCCGCCAAACCCGGAAGCCATCTTGAGCGCTTGTTCTTCGGTTAGGCCGATCATGTCGGCAAAAGCCAGCACTACGCATTGACTGCAATTATATCCTTTGAAAAAAGCCTCATAGGCTTTGTCCCCATAGACAGACACGATTGGATCACGTTCCTTTTTGCGATTTGGTTTTATCCATGTACAGAATACCCCAATTTATAGAATTTGAAAAGAGGCAAAGGCGAATTTACAAAACCTTTTTAAATTTTTTGTTAAATGGGAGAGAAACACTTGCACTTTGATGAAAAGAGTGCTAAACTACCGTTAGCAGTTGGAATTATAGAGTGCTAATTTCTCATGAAGCGAGGTCCTTTACTATGGCAATGCGTCAATTCAAGGCCGAAAGTAAAAAGCTGCTCGACCTGATGATCAATTCTATTTATACCAATCGTGAAATCTTTCTGCGTGAGCTGATCTCCAACGCATCGGATGCGTGTGATAAGCGGTATTTCAAGAGCCTGACCGATACCTCTATCGGCATTACGAAGGACGATTTAAAGATTCACATCCAGCCCGACAAAGAGAACCGTACGCTGACCATCCGTGACAATGGTATCGGTATGACCAAAGAGGAACTGGAAAAGAATCTCGGCACCATTGCGAAGTCTGGTTCGTTGGATTTCAAGACGGAGAATCAGAGTGATAACATCGATATCATCGGTCAGTTTGGTGTTGGTTTCTATTCGGCATTTATGGTGGCCAGCAAGGTCACTGTAATTTCCCGCGCACAAGGAGAGGACACCGCGTGGATGTGGGAGTCCAAGGGTGTGGAAGGCTACACACTGACCGAAGCGGACAAAGAGGATGTGGGCACAGAGATCATTCTGGTGCTCAAAGAAGACACGGATACGGACCGTTACAGCGAATATCTGGACGATTACACGCTGGCCAATCTGGTCAAAAAGTACAGCGACTATATTCATTTCCCCATTACGATGTATCGGGAGAAGTCTCGTCAGAAGCCGAAACCTGAAGACGCCGGGGACGATTATAAGCCCGAGTACGAAACCTACACGGAGCTGGAAACCCTCAATAGCATGGTGCCCCTCTGGAAACGTCCCAAGAGCGAAGTGAAAGAGGAAGACTATAACGAGTTCTACAAGAACAAGTTCATGGATTACTCCGACCCGCTGCGGGTCATCACCAGTCGGACCGAAGGCACGGCGACCTATACGGCGTTGTTGTTTATCCCCAGTCGTACCCCCTATGACTACTACACCAAGGAGTACGAGAAGGGGCTGGCACTGTATGCTTCCGGCGTCATGATTATGGAGAAGTGTGCCGACCTGCTGCCGGATTACTTTAGCTTCGTAAAGGGTGTTGTTGACAGCGAAGACCTGAGCCTGAACATTAGCCGTGAGACACTGCAGAAGGACAGCCAGCTCAAGCTGATGCGCAACAGTCTGGAAAAGAAGATCAAGAACGAATTGCATGCCATGCTGGTCAATGACCGCGAGAAGTACGAAACCTTCTGGAAGGCATTTGGCCGTCAGATCAAATTTGGCATCTACGGTGATTACGGCATGCATAAGGATCTTTTGGCAGATTTGCTGCTGTTCTATTCTGCCAAAGAGCAAAAGCTGGTCACCCTCGACGAGTACATCGAGAAGATGCCGGAAGACCAGAAGTGCATCTACTTTGCGGCTGGTGATGATACCGATCGTCTGGGCAAGCTGCCCAACGCGCAGTTGGTGTTGAGCAAGGGGTATGACCTGCTGCTCTGCACCGAAGACGTGGATGAATTCTGCCTGCAGATGATGCGGGATTACAAGGAAAAGACCTTCAAGAATATTAACTCCGGCGACTTGGGTTTGGAGACTGAGGAAGAAAAGAAGGCTGCCGAGGAGACCGCTACCGAGAATAAAGATTTGTTTGAGGAAATTAAGACGGCGCTTAACGGTAAGGTCAAAGAAGTCAAAGTTAATCCCACGCTGCAGGAGCATCCGGTTACCTTGTCCAGTGAGGGTGGCATCTCGATGGAGATGGAGAAGGTGCTGCGCAAGATGCCCAATGGCGAAGGCGTAGAGAGCACCAAGGTATTGGAGCTTAATCCGAACCATGACGTGTTTGCGGCGCTTAAGGCTGCCCACGAGGCGGGCGATACCGACAAGGTGGGTAAATATGCCGAACTGCTGTACGACCAAGCGCTGCTGATTGCCGGTTTGCCCATCGAGGATCCGGTGGCTTACGCTCAGTTGGTCTGTGGCTTGATGAAATAACGAAAAAACCTTGTGGCAAAGCACCGGGAGGCAACTCTCGGTGCTTTTTTTGCGCTTGTTGTAACAAAGAAACGGATTTTGCAAAAAATAGTTTGAAAAGTAGCAAGAAATGTGCTATTCTAATAGTAAAGACAAAAAAGATTGGATGGCGGGAGGAGAACCATCCGATAAAAGGGGTTACCGATGGTTTCTGAATATACCTATTGTCCGCAAAACGATTTCTTTATTGAACGGGTGGACCGGGATACTGGCTTTGATATGCCCAGCTTTCATATCCACCACAAATTTGAAATTTATTATGAAATTGCCGGCACCCGACGCTATTTTATCGAGGATTCTGCTTATATTGTCAATGCCGGAAGTGTGGTTTTGATCGGCGAAAATCAAATTCACAAGACGGCATCGCTGGGGGATTCGCCCTCCAGCCGCATTGTGCTGAATTTCAGCCGGGAATATCTGGAAAAGATT
>NZ_CALADU010000076.1 GCF_937890665.1 uncultured Subdoligranulum sp. | reverse complement strand
GCGGCCAGATCCTGCTGGACGGGGTGGACATCACCCATATGTCCATCACCGAGCGGGCCAATCTGGGGCTGAGCTATGCCTTCCAGCAGCCGGTGCGCTTCAAGGGCCTGCAGGTCAAGGACCTGCTGAGCTTGGCTGCCGGCAAAAACACCAGCATCACCGAGGCCTGCAACTACCTCAGCGAGGTAGGACTTTGCGCCCGGGATTATATCGCCCGCGAGATCAACGCCAGCCTGTCGGGCGGCGAACTCAAGCGCATCGAGATCGCCATGGTTCTGGCCCGGGGCACCAAGCTGTCCATCTTTGACGAGCCGGAAGCGGGCATCGACCTGTGGAGCTTCCAGAATCTGATCCGGGTGTTTGAAAAGATGTACGAGCAGACCCGGGGCAGCATTTTGATCATCAGCCATCAGGAGCGGATCTTGAACATTGCCGACAAGATTGTTGTCATCAAGGACGGCCAGATCGAGAAGGAAGGTCCCCGCACCGAGATCTTGCCCGCCTTGCTGGGCAGCGCCGATGCTTCCGCCCCGGCCTGCAGCGTTCTGACCGATAAAGTTGAGGGGGTGCGCAGCTGATGGACGCCATTGAAAAGAACCTTTTGAAAGAAATCGCCGAACTGGACAGCCTGCCGGTAGGCGCTTACAACATCCGGTCCAACGGTCAGTTGGCGGGGCGCAACACCACCGCCAACATCGACATTGTCACCAAGACCGACAAACCGGGCATCGACATCTACATCCGCCCCTTTACCAAGAACGAGAGCGTACACATTCCGGTGATTTTGAGCCAAACCGGCTTGAAAGATCTGGTCTACAACGACTTTCACATTGGGGAAGGCGCCGACGTAACCATCATTGCCGGGTGCGGCATCCACAACTGCGGCGGCGGCAACGCCGAGCATGACGGCATCCACACCTTCTGGCTGGCCAAGAACGCCAAACTGCGGTATGTGGAAAAGCACTACGGCGACGGCCGGGGCAAGCAGATCATGAACCCCACCACCATCGTCCATCTGGCGGAAGGCGCCCAGATGGAGATGGAAACCACCCAGATCGCCGGTGTGGATGACACCATCCGTAAGACGGGCGGCGACTTGGCCGCAGGGGCCAGCTTGGTGGTCAAAGAGAAGATCATGACCACCGGCGACCAGCACGCCGTCACCGACTTCAACGTGGACCTGAACGGCGAGGGCTGCTCGGCCAACATTGTTTCCCGCAGTGTGGCCAAGGATGTAAGCAAGCAGGAATTCATCAGCCACATCAACGGCAACTGTGCCTGCGCCGGCCACTCGGAGTGCGACGCCATCATCATGGACAACGCCTCGGTCATTGCCAGCCCGGCCCTGACCGCCAACAGCGTGGACGCCAGCCTGATCCATGAGGCCGCCATCGGCAAGATCGCCGGGGAACAGCTCATCAAACTGATGACGCTGGGCCTGACCGAAAAGGAAGCCGAGGATCAGATCGTCAACGGATTCTTGAAATAACCAAACAGCAAAACCCCCGCCGCAGAACTTGCGGCGGGGGTTTTTATGTACAGAAACGGTCAGGACACCGAAGCCGGTTCCCGTGCTTCGGTTTTTTCGGCGGTCTGCCCTTCCGGTTGGGCCGGAGCGGGGCGAGGGTTGCCCTCGGCGTCGATGCCCCGGCGGTCCAGCAGATAGACGACGATCTCGTGGAGCAAGCCGTAAAGGGTGGCAAACAGCGGCACACCGATGACCATACCCACCAAGCCGAAGAGGTCGCCGCCCACTACGATGGAGAAAAGCACCCACAGCGACGAGATACCGATGGACTGGCCCAAAATCTTGGGGCCGATGAAGTTGCCATCCACCTGTTGGATAAAGAGGATCAGCACGGCAAAGATCAGCGCCTGTACCGGGTCCACCAGCAGCAGGATGAAGATGCTGGGGATGGCGCCGATGAAGGGACCAAACACCGGAATGATGTTGGTGATGCCCACAAAGACGCTGACCAGCAGGGCAAAGTCCAGCCGAAGGATGGACATCAGTACAAAGGTCAGCACCCCAATGATGCCCGAGTCGATGATCTTGCCCACAAAGAAACCGGTAAAGTTTTCGTTGGCATAGTGGCAGATGCGCAGCGTGTTGCGGGCAATGGATTCCGGCAAAAAGGCGTGGACCAGCGTCTTGGTCTGGTGGATCAGCTTATCCTTGCTGGCCAGCATATAAATGCTGGACGCCACCGCCGTGAAGACCGCCACAAAGTTGGAAGCCACACTGCCGATGGTGCTGACGATCTGGGGCATGGCACTGCTGGCCACACTGTACAGCTCTTTCATCATGGTTTCCGAGTCGTCCAAGATGCGCAGCACGTTTTGCACCTGCAGGCCGTAGTTGTCTTGCAGGTACAGCAGGGTATTCTGCAGCCCCTCAAAGTAGCCGGGCAGGCTGTTGAAGAGGATGACAATGCTGGAAATGATCTGGGGGATGACCAGCCACGCCAGCAGCGCCAGCAACAGCAGCGCCACCACATAGGACAGCAAAATGGCCACCCAGCGCAGCCGCAGCACGTCATGGAACAAAGCCCGATGGAACCACTTGACCATCGGGTTCAGCACAAAGGCCAGCACCACGCCCCCAGCAAAGGGCGAAAGAATGCGCAGCAGCTCATAAAAGCCGCCCATAAAGTAGCCCAGATTGTTCAAAAACAGATAAAACGCAATGCTGGCGAAGATCAAGCAAAGCCACTCCAGCATGCTGTCAGGTTTTTTATCCCAAAAATACTTTCCGCTCACCGTTTTTCGCGTTCCCTTTCTTACCATCTTCCTTTACTATTGTACCGTTCGGCAGACAGGTGTACAAGGGGCCACTTGTTAATTTTTTGTGTCTTGCCCGGGCAGCGGATTGCCGTCCTCGTCAATGCCCCGGGCGGTCAGGCCGGCCCCCACCGCCTGCTTGAGCAGGTTCACAATCACCGCCAGCGTGGGCACCCCGATGACCATGCCCGGAACGCCAAACAGGCTGCCGCCCACAATGATGGCCATCAAAACGCCCAGACCCGGCAGGCCAATGGCACCGCCCAGAATGTGGGGCGCAATAAAGTTGCCATCGATCTGCTGCACCACCAAGATGATCAGCACAAATTCCACCGCCTGCAGCGGGGATTCCAGCAGCAGGATGATGGTTCCCGGCACGGCCCCGATAAAGGGCCCCAGCAGCGGGATGACGTTGGTTACCCCCACCAGCACTGCGATGAGGGGGGCGTAGTCCAGCCGGAAAAGGGACATCAGCAGGAAGGTTTCCACCCCCACCAACAGCGCATCCATCAGTTGGCCGCCGATATAGCCGCCAAAGGTCCGGTTGGCCATGGTACACACCGAGAAGAGGCTGCCCGCCTGTTGGGGCGGCAGTGCGGCCCGCAGGCAGACCCGCACCGCCCGCAGCAAAAGGTCTTTGCTGCTCAGCAGATAGATACTGACCGCCAGCGTCACAAAGCTGTCCATGGCCACCCCGGCCACCCCAGCCGCCGCATCGGCCGCCGCCTGCGCCGCTTGGCCGGAAATGGACTTGAACCAGTTCTGCACTTCCGTCGTCAAGGCGCCCACGTACTCCTCCAGCGTGGCCGTATCGATGCCAAAGGTTTGCTGCACCCACGTCAGGGTATTCTGAATATCCTCCTCATAGCTGCTCAACCGCCCCACAAAGGAGCTGATACTGGCCGCCAACTGGGGCACCACCAGCGAGAGCAGCAGCGCCACCACGCTGAACAGCAAAATATAGCTCAGCACCACGGCCAATCCCCGTTTGCCGTGAAAGAGCTTTTCGGCAAAGAACCGGGCCGGGATGTCCAGCACATAGGCCAGCACCACGCCCCAAGCAAAGGGGCTGAGGATGTTTAAAACCTTTTGTACACCGCCCGCGATGGCCGGCAGTTGCCACACCACACCAAAAATCACCGCAATGCCCAGCGCCAACCGCAGGTAATCCCCCGTGGTGCGAGGCACACGTTCCAACCAGTGTTTCAAAAAAGGATTCCTCCTTGGATTCGTTCTGTTTGATGGCCATTATAGCATATACCATTAGAATATGCCACCTTCGCGCCGTCCCAAACCAGAATTTTACAAAAAAGCAGTCCGCGCCGAAACAGCGCGGACCGCACAAAGACCGTTAGTGGTTTTTATAGTAGTTGATCAGGCAGCCGTCCGCCAAAATCTGCCGTTCGGCGTCGGTCATAGCGCCCAGCCGCACGGTGAAGTTCACCACGCCGCCGTCCGGCTTGACCGCCACAGCGGGGATGGTATCGGCAGCTTCCAGCAGGGCCTTGCGCACACCGGGCAGGAAGACATAGTCCCCGTTGTCCAGCACGTTGGGGGTATCCAGCAGGAAGGGCAGCATGCCCCAGTTGATGCAGTTGGAGCGATACCGCTTGGTGGCGTACTCGCAAGCGAAGTTGGCCGCACCGCCCAGTACCCGCTGGCAGCTAGCGGCCTGTTCCCGGGCGGAACCGTCGCCGGGTTTGTTGGCAAAGATGGCCGAGCCGATGTTGGTGACCGCTGCATCGGGATGGTACCCCAGCTTAGCCAGTTCGGCGTAGACCTTGGCAATCTCTTCGGGCAGGCTGCCGGCGTCCAGCGCCTGCACCGCCTTGGCCCCCGGCACGTAGGCCGGGTCCTTGCGGGAAAGGGTAAATTCCGCCAACCGCAGCGGGTTGGAACGGAAAGAAGAAGTCTCTCCCGAGGGGATCAGCTCATCGGTGGTGGTGACGGGATCGGTGATGTAGCTGACGATCTTGACCAGCAGATCCTCGCTGAGGGCGGGCTGCTCCGGCCAATCCTTGATGTTGGGGCCGAACTTCAAGGCGTAGTCCGGTTCGGGATGGCCCCAGCCGTTGTAGATCCGCTTCTCGTAGACGCCCTGATCAAAGTGGTATTCCGGGGCGGTATACTCGGTGTCGCAGACCTCGCTGGCAGCGGTGAGATA
>NZ_CALADU010000075.1 GCF_937890665.1 uncultured Subdoligranulum sp. | reverse complement strand
GATAGGCCAGCAGATTGCGGCGGCGGCCGACCATCTTGAACAGGCCGCGGCGGCTGTGGTTGTCATGCTTGTTGGTCTTGAGATGCTCGGTCAGGTGGTTGATGCGCGCGGTGAGCAGCGCAACCTGAACTTCCGGAGAACCGGTGTCGCCCTCGTGCAGAGCGGCTTTCGCGATGATGGGCTGCTTCTCGATAGCAGATTTCTGGCTCATGATACATACCTCTTTCAAGTAATATTTGCCGATGGCGCAGTACGGGGTAACTGCAGGTTTGAGGCATACGCCCCCTACCGGGCCACGGTAACAGACAATAGTATACCACAATCGCCCTACAATTACAAGAGCGAGTCGCGTTGTTTTTTGCAATTATTTTACCGTCTGGGCCGCAAAATACTCCTTGCTTTGGGCCGCAGCACGGCGAATCAAATCCGACAGTTCCTCCAATGTGCGGAATTTCCGAATGGGGCAAAGATAGCGGTGGAATTCCAGTACCGGCGCTTGCCCGTAAAGATCCCCCGAAAAATCCGGGACGTAAGTTTCACAGGTAACGGCGGCGTTGGCGTCCTCGTCCACGGTCGGCCGACGGCCAATACCGGTAGCAGCAGGCCACCAGCGATCCTCCAGCCAGATTCGGGTCAGATACACACCGGTACAGGGCTGCAAGGCATCCGGGGGATAATTCTGGTTGACCGTAGGGGTTCCCAAACGGCTGCTCCCCACCCCCTTGCCATGGGTAACGGTCCAGTCAATGGCATAGGGAGCCCCCAGCATGGCGTTGGCGTCATCCAGACGGCCTTCCTCCAGTGCTGCCCGGATGCGGGTGGAAGAAACCGCCTGCGCACCATACTGGGCCAGCGGTTCGCAGAGAGCATGCAGCATTTCCACATTGCCCGCCGCGCGGGCGCCAAAGGTGAAGTTGTCCCCGCAGAACACCGCCTTGGCAGCAAAGCAATCCACCAGCACTTTCTGCACAAATACCTCCGGCGGAAGATCGCGGAACGCTTCAAAGGGCGGTTCCAGATATTGTTCCACACCAAGGCTCTCGATACGGCGGTGCTTTTGCGCCAAAGAGAGAATGCGTCCCCCCTTGAGCGTCTGATTTCCGGGCAGTTCAAAGGTGAACGCCGCCGCAGTCAGACCGTTTTCGGCCGCATAACGCACCGCGCTGCCCAACACCATCCGATGTCCGCAGTGGACACCGTCAAAGTAGCCCAATGCCACCGCGCTGCCTTTGGGGGCTTGTACGGGGATCATGGAATGGTAGATCTGCATCGAACGTTCAATTCCTTTCACAAAACAGTTTTTCCACCCGCAGCACACCGCTCTCCACCGCCGCCAATCCCAAGAAGGTCCCCTCCTGATCGTACGTGCGGTAGCGTCCATCGGCTGCTGCATAGTGGCTGGTAGGACAGCCGTTGAAAAGATGGGCTTTGACCCCCGCATTGACGGTCAGCGCCGGCAGAGGTGCGAACACCGTATCCACGGGCAAAATCCAGCCGTTTTCGGCCAGCGCACCGCTTTCCGCCGCAGCCAGAATCTCCGGCAATGTGTGGCACTGAGAGAGCGAGAATTCCCCCGCTTGCGTACGACGCAGCGCGGCCAGTGTAGCAGGTACACCCAGCGCTTGTCCGATATCCTCGGCCAACACACGGATATACGTTCCCTTAGAACAGGCGACCCGCAGCGTATACTCGTTGGGGGCCAGATTGCCCAGATACTCTATGTTGTAGACTGTGATGGGGCGCGGCACACGCTCCACCGTCTGCCCTTTGCGAGCCGCCTTATAAAGCGGCTGACCGTTGATTTTGACCGCGCTGTACATGGGGGGCAACTGCTGGAGCGTACCCTCAAACTGCGGCAGTACCGCCTGCAGTTCTCCCTCTCCTACCGTCACAGGGGCGGATTCCAACACCGTGCCGGTCACATCGCCGGTATCGGTGCGCTGCCCCAGCCGCAGGGTAGCTTCATAGGTTTTATCGTGATTCAACTGGCGGTCGGCAGCCGCGGTTGCCTTGCCGATAAACACGGCGAGCACACCGGTCGCCATGGGATCCAGTGTGCCCGAGTGCCCCAGCTTGCGCGTGCCCAGCGCGCCGCGCAGCTTGGCCAGCACATCGAAGCTGGTCCAGCCGGCGGGTTTATCCACAGGCAGAATGCCGTTTGGCGTTTGCATGATGGGGATTCCTTTTCTGTTCGTTGTATTAGGTTTCAGACTCGGCAGCGTTCAGGGAGGCGCTGCGATCCAATTCCTTTTTCACTTCATCCAAAATAGCTTGTTTGGCGTTGTCCAGATTGCCGCTGATCTCGCATCCGGCAGCCCGGGGATGTCCCCCACCGCCCAGACGCCGTGCAATGTTGCAGGCGTTGGTGTCGTGACCGGTGCGCACGCTGATCTTGTAGCTGCCATCTTTCTGCTGACGCAGCGTCAGACCCACTTCCACGCCTTCGATCGAGCGCGGCAGGCTGGTCAAATCTTCCAGTTCCGCCCCCGCCACACCGGCGGCTTGAATCTGATCCCAAGTCAGGCAGATCAACGCACACCGGTTGTCATAGTAGAACTCCAGACTTTCCAGCGCCATCCGCTCCGCTGCCATCCGGGCATGGGAACGGCATTCAAACAGCCGCTCGTTGAGATTTTCCACGTCGGCACCCGCTTCGATCAAAGCGGCCGCAGCCCGATGGGTGGCTGCCGTCGTATTGGTAAACCGGAAGCAGCCAGTATCGGTGGCAACACCGGTATACAGGCAAGCGGCGATATCCGGTGTGATTTCCACCCCAAGTTCGGGGATCAATGCCGTCAGCAGCTCAGCAGTGGCTGCAGCGTGATCATCCAAAAGGGTTTCGTAGGCGTAGCCGCTGTTGGAGCCATGGTGGTCAATGCAGAGATCCACATGGGCTGCATATTGCGGCATGTTGTTGCGGTCACCAAACAACTGGATCCCTGCCACATCTACGGCCACCACAAACCGAGGCGTAAAGCTGCCGTCAAACACATGAATGGGTAAAAACGCATACATGGTGGGGATGGGGTCACTGCACAGAACCGCAGCAGTTTTTCCCAAACGGCGCAACGCCAAACACAGGGCCGCCCCCGAGCCGATGGTATCACCGTCGGGGTTCTTATGGCATAAAATCAAGATCTCGTCTGCGCCCAACAAGCGCGAGACAACGGTCTCATGATCCACAGATTGCGTCATACAGTTCCTCTTTTCCGGAGAGATCTGCCTGCGGTACTTTTTCTACCGCAGGGCTGCGATCATTCGCTGTCGCTTTCGGCATCGTCCTGTGCGTTGCCGTCTGCATGAACTGCCAGTTCTCCCAGCAGTTGATTGATGTGGGCAGCATAGGCTGCGCCCTCGTCCGCCACAAACACAAAGCGCGGTGCTTTGCGGATATGCATACGGCGGCTGACTTCGGTGCGGACATGGCCGGAGGCTTTATTCAAAGCCTTGACCACGGGTTCCGGACCGCCTTCCCGTCCCATCACGCTGATGTAGACTTTGGCCTGATCCAGATCCGGGGTTACGTCCAGCCGCGTGACCGTCAACAGGCCGCCGGTCACCCGGGGATCTTTCATCTCGCCAATGATGGCGATGAGTTCCCGCTTCATGTCCTGCGCCATACGGCCATGATTTTTGCTTGGCATGATTTTCTATCCTCAAATTACCGCAGAGAAGACAAGGCTCTGCCCCGCCCTTCTGCTTGGGTCATAAAACTTAGTCGCGATACTCTTCGAGCTTAAAGCACTCAAAGACGTCGCCTTCCTTAATATCGGCGAATTTCTCCAGCGTGATGCCGCACTCAAAACCTTCCGCCACTTCCTTGGCATCGTCCTTGAAGCGCTTCAAGCTGGCAATGGCATCTTCGCAGATGACGATACCATCACGGACCAGACGCAGCTGGGCATCCCGGGTAATCTTGCCGTTGGTAACGCGGCAGCCTGCCACAGTACCCACACTGGAAATCTTGTACACCTGACGGACCTGCGCTTCGCCCAGAGCCACTTCGCGAATCTTGGGCGCCAACATGCCCTTCATAGCGTCGGAAACATCATTGATCGCGTCGTAGATAACGCGGTACATACGCATCTCCACGCCGGTCTGCTCCGCCTCTGCCTTGGCCACCGCATCGGGACGCACGTTGAAGCCGATGATGATGGCATTGGAGGCATCCGCCAGCGAAACGTCGGATTTGGAGATGGCACCGACGCCCGCGTGGATGACCCGAACCCGGACCTCGTCGTTGGAGATTTTTTCGAGGCTCTGCTTAACAGCCTCAGCGGAACCCTGCACGTCGGCCTTAACCACGATGGGCAGTTCCTTCATATCGTTGGCAGCCATCTGGTCGAACAGGTTATCCAAAGTAACCTTGGTGTACGCGGCAAACTGACGCTCCTTGGCCTCGGTCATACGCTTGTCAGCCAATTCGCGGGCCAGCTTTTCGTCCTCGACGGCCTCGAACAGCTCGCCCGCTTCCGGCACTTCGGTCAGACCGGTGATTTCCACAGGCGTAGAAGGACCGGCCTCGGTGATCTCGCGGCCCTTGTCGTCCCGCATGGTACGCACACGGCCCACGGCAGTGCCGGCGATCAAGCAGTCGCCCTTATGCAGGGTGCCGTTCTGCACCAACAGCGTGGCCACGGGGCCCTGTCCTTTGTCCAGACGAGCCTCCACCACAGCGCCCTTGCCGCGGCGGTTGGGGTTGGCCTTGAGTTCCATAACCTCGGCTTCCAGAACGATGCGCTCCAGCAGATCCGAAATGCCCATGCCCGTCAGTGCCGACACGGGAATGCAGGCCACATCACCGCCCCAATCCTCGGGCACGATCTCGTACTGGGTGAGCTGCTCCTTGACCCGCTCCGGGTTGGCGGTGGGTTTATCCATCTTGTTAACAGCCACGATCAGCTTGACGTTGGCTGCCTTGGCATGGTTGATGGACTCGATGGTCTGGGGCATGATGCCGTCGTCGGCAGCCACCACCAGAACCGCGATGTCCGTCATGTTGGCACCGCGGGCACGCATGGCCGTGAAAGCCTCGTGACCCGGGGTATCCAAGAAGGTGATCACACTGTCGCCGCTCTTGACCTGATAGGCACCGATGGCCTGCGTGATGCCGCCGGCTTCCCCTGCGGTGACGTTGGTCTTACGGATGGCATCCAAGATGGAGGTCTTGCCGTGGTCGACGTGGCCCATGACCACGACAACCGGCGGACGCTCCACCAAATCGGCGGCGTTGTCCTCCTCCTGCACAAAGAGGCGTTCCTCGATGGAAACATGCACTTCATGCTCCACCTTGGCGTGGAATTCCTCGGCAATGAGGGCGGCAGTATCGAAATCCACCACATCGGACACCGCGTGCATCTCGCCCATCTGCATGAACTTAGCCACGACCTTGGCAGCGGTCTGCTTCAGGCGGCTGGCCAGTTCACCGACGGTGATCTCATCGGGAATGGAGATTTTGAGCTGCGCGTTGCGAGCCTTCTCCAACTGGATACGCTGCAGGCGCTCAGCTTCCGTCTCACG
This sequence comes from uncultured Subdoligranulum sp., assembly GCF_937890665.1. The sequence continues at coordinate 28,010 of NZ_CALADU010000075.1, read as the reverse complement.
GCGACGGCCAAACTGCTGGCCGCGGCGATTGTTGCGGTTGTTGAACTTTTCTTTTTTGCCGGTGGGCTGGTTCTTACGCTTGTTGGGCATGTTGCGGCTATCGGCCAGATCGTCATACCGAGCGTTGAACTTATCCACGTTAACATCCACCGTGCGGGTATCCACCGACACCTGCGCCCGGTTGACCTGCACCTGCTCGGTGGCAGCCACCGGCTTCTTGATGCCGGTATCGGCGGCCAGCTCCTGCAGGGTGACACGCTTCTCGTTGCGCTTCTCCGCCTGCTTTTCGGGCTTACGGTTCTCGCGCTTGTTTTCCGGCTTCTTGCCTTCGGGCTTTTTGGCTTCCGGCTTTTTCTCTGCCTTGGGGGCCGGCTTAACCTCTTCCTTGGCACCGCTGGCCAGATACGCATCCAGACTGGACTCCTCGTTCTCGCGAGTCAGCTTTTCCAGCAGAAAATCCAGTTCCTTCTCGCCAAAGGTCCCACCGGTCTTGTAGGCTTCCCCCGTAATGGGCGAAACGGTCTCGATGACCTTCTTGGCGGGTACGCCGAACTCCTTGGCAACATCAGCAATCTTATATTTAAAATCCATAAACTCTGGTCCTCCTCTGCATCAGGTAAGATGTTTTGCGCACAGCTGCGCAAGGTGTTCGTCCGTTACGCCGAACACAGCGGCGGGTTTTGGGGTAAGCATCGCCAAATCGGCGGTGGTCAGCGGCATCTGTTCACAAGCCACGATCCCCTCACAAGCACTGCGCATATGTGTTACGGTACGTTCGCTGGCGTCTGCCGCAAGCAGTACCAACGCCACCTTACCGCGCAGGGCATTTTCCTGCACGCGGTCATAGCCATGCAGCAGCTTGCCGGCTTTACGGCAAAGCCCCAGCGCGCCCAACAACGGGTGTTGATCACTCGCCATGGTCTGCCGCCTCCTTTGCACTTTGTTCCGCGCATTGGATTTCCTCGGTCAACCGGTCGTAGATTTCCCCGGGAATGGGGACCTCAAACGTGCGCTCCAACCGCTTCGCCTTGCGGGCTTTGGCCAGACACGCTGCCGAAGGACAGAGATATGCGCCCCGTCCCGGCGCTTTGCCGCGCAGATCGATACTGATCTCGCCTTCCGGGCTGCGCACAACGCGCACCAGCTCGCGCTTGGGGCGCTGAGCATTACAGCCTATACAACGGCGCACCGGGATCTTTTTTTGCTTTTGCTGCTGCAAGTAGCCGACCTCTTTTCAAATGGAATCCGGGAATAACTGCCCGGGAAAATCGTTTTAAGGGTTATTCCTCATCCTCGCCATAGTAGCCGGATTCGGGGCGGATGTCGATATTGTAGCCGGTCAGGTGGGCACACAGACGGACGTTCTGGCCCTTGTTGCCGATGGCCAAGCTGAGCTGGTGATCGGGCACTGTGACACGGCAGCTCTTGGTCTCGCCGGGGAGCAGTTCCACCTTGACGACCTTCGCCGGAGACAGCGCCGCCGAGATAAACTCGGTCACATCTTCGCTCCAACGGATGACGTCGATCTTCTCGCCGCCCAGCTCCTGCACGATCTTTTCCACACGGGCGCCGCGGGCACCGATGCAGGCACCGACGGGATCCACATCCGGGTTCTTGCTCCAAACCGCCAACTTGGTGCGGGCACCAGCCTCACGGGCGATGGCCTTGATCTCCACCGTGCCGTCATAGATCTCCGGCACTTCCAGCTCGAACATCCGCTTCACCAGACCGGGATGCGTCCGGCTGATGGTCACGCGGGGGCCGCGATCGGTCGCCAGCACATCCACCACATAGACCTGCACGGTTTCGCCTTCGTGGAAGGTTTCGCCGGGGACCTGCTCGTTGCGGGGCAGCACAGCACTGCCGCCCTTGCCCAGATCCAGCACAATATTGCCGCGCTCCGGATCCACAGATACCACCGTAGCGGTGATGAGCTCGTGAGCACGGGACTGCATTTCACTGCACTGCAGGTTGCGCTCCCCTTCCCGCAGACCCTGACGGATCACATGCTTGGCCGTCTGAGCGGCAATGCGGCCGAATTCCTTGGTCTTGAGCTGGGTAACCATCCGCTGACCTACCTTGTAGCTCTTGCGGACCTTCTGGGCATCCTCCAGACTGACCTGCGTGTGGGGATTTTCTACTTCCTCCACAATCTCACGCAGCAGACTGGCCCGGAACGCACCGATCTCGGGGTCAATATCGACCACCACATTCTCGTCCTCTACCTCATAATCCTTCTTAACGGCGATGACGATTGCAGCCTTGATCTTCTCGATCAAGTAATCTACCGGCAAGCCACGCTCCTTCTGCAGCGCAGCCAAAGACTCAAAGAATTCGTTGTTCGCAGTAGCCATTTTTACGGTTTCCTCCCAATATAGGTTTCAGTACACAAATACAGAACTTGGCACTCAGCCAAACAGATCTTCATCATCACAAAGTTTGACGTACCCTGCCGCTTTGACCGGGAAGGTGTAGGTTTCCTCTCCATCGGTCAGCGTCACATTGCCGTCGGCATCCAGCCCTTGCAAGATCCCCGCCACATCGCGGCGGCCTGCCTCGTCCGGGCGAATGAGATGCGCCGCACACTTCTGGCCGCGCAGCGCCTCGTAATGCTCAGGTCGCGTCAGACGGCGGCCCAAACCGGGACTGCCCACTTCCAGATAGTAGCTCTGGTCGATGGGGTCTGCCTCGTCCAAAATGGGGTCAATGGCACGGGAGACCGCCTCACAGGTATCGGTATCCAGCGGCTCATCCCGGTCGATCAGCACCCGCAGGAACCAGTCGGGCCCTTCTTTTTCAAAACGAACATCCCACAGGCGTAGACCCATGCCCTCCACCGTGGGGCGCACCAGCGTCTCGACGGTCTTCGCCGCGCCGCCGCTGTTTTGCTGTTTTGCCATGCAAACGCTCCTTATTCTTCCCTATCATAAAAAGAAAGCGGACCTTGACGGCCCACTTTCCAATAAAATCATCATCGAACAGTAAAAATATACCACACCCCTATCAAAAATGCAACCCCCCACCGGCAAAAAAGCCATGGGAAAGGCTTTTTTCTGCGATTTTATGAAACAATGTAAGAGGTTCCCTTGACATAGGGGAAATATCGTTTTACAATATCATTAGACGATATCGTTATACGAGGTAACACTGATGCCAAGGCACGCGTTTGAAAATCTGACCGAGTCCATGTTCTATGTATTGATGGCCCTGACCCGCAGAGATGCCTGCGGCACCGAGATTGCCGCCTTTGCCTCCCAGATCTCCGGCGGCACAGTGCGGTTGGGGCCCGCCACCCTATATACACTGTTGTCTCGCTTTGAAAGCGAAGGTTTTGTAGCTGAAGCCGGAACAGTAGGCACCAAGCGATATTACCGCCTAACCGCTGCCGGACAGGCAGCTTACGACGCAGAACGAGCACGGCTGCAGCGCTGTCTGGAAGACGCCGCCCGCGCTCAAATCACCGCTCCTGCCACGCTGCCGAAAGGAGAGCAACGCGATGAAGACTACCAACAAAGAAATGGCACGCCGTCTGATCCCTTGCCCGCCCTATGATGTAGAATCCTGTGAAAGTTGGCTTGGTGAGATGGCGGAGGAGGGATTATTTCTAGAGCATTGGGGGCTGACCACCGCCCGGTTTCGGCGCGGTATCCCTATGACGATGCGTTACCGCCTGACGGCAGCCCGTCTAACAGGCAGTATACTCGCCGGACCACCCTTAGCACCTGACGCACAAGAACAATCTTTATACGAAGATGCCGGATGGCGTTTTATCTGCCGACAGGACGAATTTTTCATTTACGCCTGTAAAAATCCTGTTGCTCCGGAACTGCACACCGATCCCGCTGTACAGGCCATCAGCCTAAAAATGGCATGGAAGTCCGCCTTGTGGTCCTTTTTGGGTTTTATTGCCGCTTTTCTACTTCACATTTTTCTAAATTATTCCGACCGTTTGATCCTTTTTCTCGTAGAATTTCCAGTTCTGATTTTGTTCTGGTTCGTTTTTGCGGTCTGGAATCTCTTCTCCACCGCTCGTGGTCTGTATTGCATCTCCGCACTGCGAAGCCGACTGCGCCGCGGCCTCCCACCGGATCACCACAAGAATTGGCGTCGAAGCGCTCCGTTGTATCAATGTGCCAATGGGCTGCAGCTTCTTGTTCTTCCCCTTTTGGGTGTTTTCCTGATTGCCCTCCTTTTGAACACCAGTCGCACAGTACCGCCCGTGCTCTCCGAACAAGATATCCAAGGGCTTCCCTTTGCCACGCTGGGGGATTTGGCCGAGGGCACTGTGGTACGGGAGGAATCTTCCGATCACAACACCATCGAGCGACGCCACTCCCTGCTAGCCCCTACCATAATCGAATATCAGGAAAACGGTCGTGTCGTACAAAACGACGAAGTCATGCTGGACACCTTCCTACAGGTCGACTACTACGAAACACGGTTTCGTTGGCTGGCGCAAGGGTTGGTCGGCGACCTGCACAGCCGCTGGGACAATCTTGCCGACCAACCACAAACCATACCCGAATTGCCCGGAATCGACGCAGTCTGGGCTTACAGCGACAAAAGCGGCGTATTCCGGCAACTGATTTTGGTACAGGGCAATCGGATCGTTTCCGCTCGTTGGCTGGATTCTTATAATACGCAAGATTTTGAAGAGATCGTGGTACGCTTTGCCGAAGTCTTTGCCTACAGTAAATAAGGAAAATAAAACTCCCGGACCAATACACGTCCGGGAGTTTTATTGTTTGTAATTAGAACGCCCACTCGCCGTTCGTGAAAATCGTTACTTCCTCTCCGGATTGGGTAATGCCGGTAATATGGGTATCCGGGGCACCAATCATCACATCCTCGTGGATAGCAGAATCGTTGAGACCCTTTTCCAGCAACTGCGCCCGTGTCATCGAGGCACCGCCTTTGATGTTGGTGGGATAGCCTGCGCCAAAAGCGATGTGGCAGGCCGCATTCTCATCGAACAGCGTGTTGAAGAAGAGTACGCCGCTCTGATTGATGGGGCTGGAGACCGGCACCAGCGCAATCTCTCCGATCCGATTCACATTCTCATCAGTGGAAAGTAGTTCCGCCAAAAGCTGCGCATTTTTCTCTGCGCCATGCTCCACCACCTGACCGTTCCGGAAGGTCACATGCCAGCCTTCGATGAGCTGGCCATTGTACACATAGGGCTTGGTGCCATAGACGATTCCGTCTACCCGGTTGCGGTCCGGCGCACAGAACACTTCCTCAGTGGGCACATTGGCAATAAACTCAATGCCTCTCTCCGATTTGCTGGAAGCGCCTTCCCATGTGGCATCCTGTGCAATGCCTACCGTCAGATCGGTGCCGTTACCACTGGTGATGTGTACGCGGTCAAGATTCCACGCATTAAGCTGGTCCCGGCGTGCCTTCGTCTTGGCAACATGTTCCCGCCACGCCGTAACCGGATCCCCCGTGGAAACGCGGCAGACATCAAAAATCAGTGCCCACAGTTTTTCCACCGCCTCCTCGGTCGGCAGATCCGGGAACACCTTAGTCGCCCAGCCCGGTGCCGGTACCGCCACCACGCACCACTGTACACGATCGTTCATGGTGTATTCCTGCCACGGTTTCATAAAGGTACGCTTTGCCAGATTGACCCGGTTGACCTTGCCCGCATCGAGACCAGCCAGCGCCTCGGGATCCTCGGCATGGATGGCCAGCGTGCAGCAGCCGTCCGGGTCTTCGGCATAGTCCAGATAGCTGCGCAGCTCGTACGGTTTGATCTCGCACAAATCGGCTTCTTGCGCCAGTTCCATATGCAGGCGAGTAAGTTGGTCATCCTCCCACCGGACAATCACCCGTTTGGCACCTGCCTCATAACCGGCACGCACACAAGCATGGGCAAACTCCGGCATAGTGACCGGACAGCGCACAATAAAATTCTGGCGCGGGCGCACGTTGACGCCCACTTTGACAACGAAATCAGCATAAAGTTGCAGATAGTGTTGGTTCATTTTGGGTTCTCCTTTTATAGGTTTGCTTTTAGTATATACCATTTTCCTGCTTCTGGACAGAGGCTCCATCAAAAAACAGGCCGCCCTGCTGGACAGCCTGTTTTTGTACCATAGAATTTTGTTTACTGCTCTACCATCATATCAGCAGCCTTGTACAAATCGCCGCAGCTCATGCAAACCACCAAGTCGCCTTTTCCGGCGTTTTGCTTCACCCAACGAGCAGCACCTTCCAGACCATCGACAACGACACTGCCGGAGATCTTGGCCGCCAACTGCTCCGCCTTAACGGTTCCGTCGTCCGTTTCTCGGCCACCCATGATCGGCAGAAGTACCACCTGATCGGCTTGGTTCAACACTTCGGCAAAATCGTCCATCAGCATCTTCGTACGGCTGTAGGTAAACGGCTGATGTACCGCAATCACCCGCTTATAGCCAAGGCCTTTCGCGGTTTTCATCGTCGCCGCCAATTCGGTGGGATGGTGGGCATAATCGTCCACGATAACCGCTCCGTTGCATTCGCCTTTGATCTCAAAACGGCGGCCGGTGCCATGAAATGCTTCCGCCGCACGTACGGCATCCTCGGGCTTCAGTCCCAAAGGACGCACGCAGCAGCACATCGCCAACGCATTATAAATATTGTGGTATCCCGGAACACCCAGCCGAATGTGTGCAAAGAATTCGCCCAATTCCAAAACATCAAACTCGTAGAAGCCGGGCTTGTATTCCGCCACATTCACAGCGCGGAACCGAGCCTCCTCGGTGATGCCGAAGCTGAGCACCGGACGGTCAATGGAATTCATCACGTCCACGGTGTTGCGGTCATCCATATTAAAGACCACCGTACGAGACAAAAGTGCGAACTTCTGGAAAGCCAGCTTGAGCTGTCCCATGGTGCCATAATATTCGAGGTGATCGTTATCGATATTTAGGATCACACCCACCGCGCAGGTTAGATGCAGGAACGTCTCATGGTATTCGCAAGCCTCTATCACGGCACTCTGGCCGCTACCAGCCTTGCCATAACCGCCGATCAGCGGCAGCTTTCCGCCAATAACCGCCGCCGGATCCCGTCCAGCCAATTCCAGCATCGTGGTGATCATACCGGTAGTGGTTGTTTTACCATGCGTACCCGCCACGCCCACACTCTGGGGATGCATACGGCTAACATACCCCAACAGCACACTGCGCTCTACCGCCTTGATGCCTCGCGCTTTGGCGGCTTTGAGTTCCGGGTTGTCATCGTGGATGGCGGCGCTGTAAACCACCAGTTGAGCATTGCCCAGATTTTCTGCATTGTGACCAATGGTTACCTTTACCCCCAGCGCACGCTCAGCCTCGGTATTCTTGGTTTCCTCCACATCGGAACCCGTAATGGAAAAACCGCGGCTGTGCAAAATTTGAATCAACGGATAAGTGCCGGAGCCGCCGCAACCAATGAAATGAATGGTCTGGACGCCTTCTAGCAGCTTCGGGTCAAAAATACTATATACCATGGGTGTTCACCTCTAAAAAAGTCCACGCCCAGCCGGACATGGCATACTCTCACACTAGTTTGTTATAATTATAATATTTTTTCGCCGCAAAATAAACACTTTTCCCAAATTTTTGGTATAATAGCAGAAAAGATTTCCACAATTCTGGTATTTTGACTAGCAGGAGGCGTGAAACATGGCAAAATGGATTTGGAGTATCGACCCTTTAGCAGTGAGCCGCCTGCGAAAACCAGCGGGAAAGTCACCGCTTTCCCGTATAGCATTGGCCCGGCTTGGCATTCCGGCACGGAAGATCCCCCGCGTGCAGGCAGAACTTGCCCGGTTGCGGAAAGATTCCAATTTTGATCTTGCCACATGGCAGGCCTTAGCCCGCGAGATCGCCCGGCAGCTTGTGTAGCTGCCGTTTTTTCTTTTTGTCTTTTACCCAGACACCAACCAATCCCACAAAGGTTGCCAGCGAAACCAATTCCGCAGCGCGCCACCAGATAGGTTCTTTATACTGAATCGAGAACGACCCGCTGTATCCAGCCGGTACCGTAAGCTGCAAAAGAGAGTTTTCACTTGTTCCCAAAGTCCATTCTGTGCCCTCGGTATCTACAGCATGATAATTGCCATAATCGAAAATCGGCAGCACAACGGTCGCCTCTGTATCACCGGTGTTATCCAAAGTGATATGAGCGACACCATCTGTTTTATCATACCATTTGATGAGCAGTTCTTCATCTTGGGTGGAAGGACGCGGATAGTTCCAGTCAACATCCTTTGAAAGGAGATACTCACCTTGCATAACAACTACACGATCATTTTCCGAAAGAGAGTATCGCATTTCAAGATCTCTCGTTTGATTGCCTATGCGATAAAGGTCACCAGCGTTAAACATTGTCAATAATATCAACGCTGTGCACAAACACTTATAGTGGCCATCATTCTTTTGTTTAATAATTTTTAACGATACTGTTATCGTTACCGACAAAAGAATTGTAGCAATCGTCATATATCGCCATGAATACTGTACAATGGTTAACACTTTGTGTACCAGAGTCTGACTAACATAACTAAGTACACAATCCCAAGGGAACAAATTCAGCGAAAAGAACACTGCCCCCCAGCCGAACAAAAGAGTCCACTTTATTAACGAGTTTTCGTCAACCTTCCAACTGCAGCGCTTTAACAACACATAAACTGCAATTAAACTTCCAACAATTAGACTAAGACCTATTGTTTTATATGATTTTGGGTCCTCAACATCGCTAAATAAAGCAAACAAATTATATACTGATAAACCTGTGCTTTGAAAACTTGTAGATCCCCCTGCCCCTGTCACAGTCGTCCTCTGCGTAAGCATTGAACATAACATTGGAACGATAAACCATGAGCATAGACCCACGGACAAGAGCGCCTCCTTAAAAAGAGTCAACATCCTTTTAGTGGCAAGCATTTTGTTTATATTAGCAAAGCAAAAAAGCACCAAAAACAGCAAAACCATTTCTAAACTAAGCACATGACTTTGCGCTATAAACGCCACACCAATTGCCAGCGGTACGCCGTCACGGAAAGACGGACTTTTTGATTGAAAAATCCGATAAATCCCCAAAACGATTAAAGGCAGCCAAGCCATTGCAGTATATTCCCCCACCGCCGCTCGGCAATAAACATTCGATATTCTATAGTTTGCAAGTACATAAATAAGCGTTCCGACTAACGCCGTATCCTTCGCTTTTACTATTTCACTCATGGCCCAATAAGTTACGCCTACTGTAAAAATTGTAATTAGCATAACATAAAGTTTATAGCAAACTTGCAATGGCACCATGCAGTTATACAATATGGCGGGTATATACAAAAATAAATCGCAATAATATAGAGGCGTTGCATATCCATAGCCATTCAGCATATCCGTATACAAACGAACCGGAAACTGCCCATCCGACAACCCTTGTGCTAAACTCACAATTCTAGTCAAGTGAAAATCCAGATCATCACCAATGAGAAGTCCATTACCAAATAGGGGAATGCAAGCAAATATGCAAACCAAAGAAAGCACAACGATAGTCCAGTGTTTCTTTAACTTATTCCAAGGATCCCACGTTCCCTCCGTAAAAAGAGCCAGACCGATACCATTCACAATACCAAAAAGTAGCAAAATTCCCACAAGTCGAATCAACCGATATACCGGTTGTTCTTGCAGTGTGATACTTTCGATTTGAAAATTGCACTCTCCCAGAGGAGTAACTTGAGCCACCAATTCTTTCGCGTTAGCTCCTAGCGGTATCCACAGCCGTCCCGTTACAGTGGACCATGCTCCTGTAAGCGTAATAGGCTCACCGTATACCAGATTATAAAACCGTAGTTCCTCAAACGATACTTCCGCTGCCCGTATATTGGCTGATGTAGAGTCCGTCTGATACTGAATCGTCACTTCATACGCTCCAGAACGTATAGCGTATCCTTGAGATTCTAGCTGTTCAAAGTTTGCCTCGCCTTCGCTTTCCGGTGCACGTTTTGCCTCCTCTGCAATTTGAAATTGCAAGCTTTCTTCCGCCATTTGCGCCTGATATTGAGAGTCACTCTTTTCTTCCACTGCTGCCGAAAAATCCTGTGGTAGGATCGTAAGGGAAAAAGCCGGCCGGAACAGACCGACTAACAGCCAAAGGATCACCAAACACTGAAGCACTACAATAGCCGTAAAGACCTTGTGTTGTTTAATAATATCCCTGTGCAAAAAGGAAGTTTTGGGAAGGTTCATAAATCGTTGCCCACCTTTTCTAGAACTTCATAAAGAATTCCAATCTTTTCGTTCACTATTTGTTCATTATAACAAGCGCCCCCATGAATTGCAACATCTCTCCGCTCAATCGAAGATTTACTGCATTTAGCTTGTGCCAGACGACCCGCTATGCTATAATAGCCATACTGCGTTGATACTGTGCAGCGCAGCAAATTCACTTTGTGTGGCAGCCAGCCATGCGGAAGGAGTAAAGAAGAAATGAAAAACAGCGAAAAGACTTTGGACATGATTGTGAACCTGTGCAAAAACCGTGGGTTCATCTATCCCGGCAGCGAGATCTATGGTGGTCTGGCCAACAGTTGGGATTACGGCCCGCTGGGCGTCGAGTTCAAGAACAACGTGAAAAAAGCATGGCTGAAAAAGTTCGTGCAGGAGAGCCCCTACAATGTCGGCTTGGATGCCGCCATTCTGATGAACCCGCAGACCTGGGTGACCACCGGCCATGTGGCCAGCTTCTCGGACCCGCTGCTGGATTGCCGCGCCTGTAAGAGCCGTCACCGCGCCGACAAATTGATTGCCGACTGCGAGCAGGGTCAAAATGTAGACGTGGACGCCATGACCTTTGATGAGATGGACGCTTTCATTGCCAGCCATGACGAGGTGGTCTGCCCTGTCTGCGGCAAGCATGACTTCACCCCCATTCGCAAGTTCAACCTGATGTTCAAGACGGCCATCGGTGTTACCGAGGATTCCTCTTCTACTTGCTATCTGCGTCCTGAGACTGCACAGGGCATCTTTGTCAACTTTGCCAACATCCAGCGCACCACCCGCCGCAAACTGCCTTTCGGCGTTTGTCAGGTGGGCAAGGCTTTCCGTAACGAGATTACCCCGGGCAACTTCACCTTCCGTACCCGCGAATTCGAGCAGATGGAATGCGAGTTTTTCTGCAAGCCGGACACCGATTTGGAATGGTTCGCCTATTGGAAAGATTTCTGCAAAAACTGGCTGCTGAGCCTCGGTATCAAGGAAGAAAATCTGCGCTTGCGGGATCATGAAGCCGCCGAGTTGGCCTTCTATTCCCGTGCTACCACCGACATTGAGTATGCGTTCCCGTTTACCGATTGGGGCGAGTTGTGGGGCATCGCAGACCGTACCAATTACGACCTAAGCCGCCATCAGGAGGCTTCCGGCAAGAGTCTGGAGTATTTCGATCCCGAGACCAACGAGCACTACATTCCCTACGTCATTGAGCCTTCGCTGGGCTGTGACCGTGTGGCACTGGCCTTCCTGTGCGAAGCCTACGATGAGGAACATTTGGTGGATGCCAAGGGCAAAGAAGACGTCCGTACGGTACTGCGCCTGCATCCCTTCCTCGCGCCGTTCAAGTGCGCCGTGCTGCCGCTCTCCAAGAAACTGGGTGACAAGGCCATGGAGATTCGCAACGAGTTGGCCAAAGACTTTATGGTGGACTACGATGATGCCGGTTCCATCGGCAAGCGGTACCGCCGTCAAGATGAGATCGGCACCCCGTTGTGCATCACCGTGGACTTCCAGACCGTGGGCGATGACAAAACAGAAGCCGACAACTGTGTCACCATTCGCGACCGCGACACCATGGAGCAGATTCGCCTGCCCATCAGCGAGCTGAAGGACTACATTGCCAAGAAAGTAGCGTTCTGATCCTCTTTTCTAACACACAACGCCCTCCGAGCCTATCGGCCCGGAGGGCGTTTTCTTTAAAAGTATCCCCCATCGTCGTGGGTGTTCTGACTTTCCAGCCCCATTGAAACGCCTAGCGCCTCATCCACACGACGCATATCATCCGGGGGAATGCGTCCTGCCCGTTCCCGTAAACGGCGCTTATCCAACGTACGGATTTGTTCCGTCAGCACGATGCTGTCTTTAGACAGTCCGCAGCGATCCGCCCGAACACTGATATGGGTCGGCAAACGATTTTTGTCTTGCCTGCTGGTGATGGCCGCTGCGATCACGGTGGGGCTATGCCGGTTTCCAATCTCATTCTGAATGATAAGTACCGGCCGGATGCCTCCCTGTTCTGAGCCTACGACTGGACTCAGATCCGCATAAAAAACTTCCCCTCTATGCACTTCCATCCAAAAGACCTCCTCTCGTCTTATACTCTTAGTATAAGCGGGAGGAGGTCTTTTTAATCATCTTGTTGCAGTTCTGCCGCGAGAGCATCTCCTTTTTTGCACAGCGCTGTAAACACCGCGCTGCGCTGCAATGGCTGCAAGATCAGTTTGGTGCGCAATCCATCTAAGATGGCACCGCCCACAAAAACCGCACCGATCACGAACAGCGTATACAACACAGAACCATGATGCGCCTGCGCCTGAAAAACACCGTTCCACAAAAAATCGCGGAAAGCGGGTACCTGATGCAGGATATATACCCCCAGCGTTGTCCCGGCCAGCGCGTTGATCCAACGAATGCTACCAAGATTCAAACCACGGAACAGTGAAAATAGCGCCAACGCAGCCAACAGGTTGGGCAATGCCCCCAACCCTGTGCGATAATAGGCAATGTACTGAAAGGCCTTTCCTTCCGTCTGGCCTTGCCACTCCAGCCACGCTCTGGCTGCTGTGTTCAGCACCGGAAGGCCTACTCCAAAGAACAATGCCACCCCACGGTTTTGCAGCAGTCTGCACACTCTATTATCCGGATAGCGGTGCAGATACGCGGCCAACAGATATTCATATAGGAACATCCACACCAAATCGCTGACTACGCCATCTTCGGCAAAGAGCGTCGGATAGACAACTAAGGGAAGACTCAGCGCCAGCAGCAAGGTGCGGTGGGCATGCCGCGGCAAGCCATGCAGCACGCGATTGAGCACCGGCGTCATGAGCAGCAAGATCAGATAGTCCGAAATGAACCAAAGCTGCCGTGTGGACGTGGGAACAATTGCCCACCGCAATGTACCGAAGGACACCGGCAGCCCCAAAGCCCAACAGAGCACCGTCACCGGCACGGTATACAACCACAGGGACATCCACAGCGAAAGAGGACGGCGTGTCCGAAAAGGGCGTTCGCACAAAAACCAGCTTCCGATCAGGATAAAAACACTGCAAGCAATGCGGGAGCCGCAGCCAATCAGACAAAAGGCAAAAGAGGATGAGAAGGTACTGTAATCTGCAATGCCTCCTTGCCCTGTCAAGTGATCTCCGATGATAAGCAGCATGCACAAGATGCGCAGCAGTTCCAAATTACTGGTGCGCGGCGTTTTGGCAGACATCGGTCACTCCCCTTTTGGCTGATGTTCTTCCAGCACAACGATGGCACTGGCAAGACCCTTCTCGTGGGTCAGGCTAACATGTACCGTTAGACCGCGCTGCGCAGCCCAAACGGCAGCGCGGCCTTCAAGTTCAAAATACGGAGCACCGTTCTCCGCTCGCAGCAGCGCCAGCTCCGACAAGGCAAAGCCACCGAGCCCGGTTCCTGCCGCTTTGAGAAAAGCTTCCTTGGCAGCAAAATTGGCCGCGGCGGTTTCGGCCCGGCGCTTACCGGAAAGTCCTGCCAGAAGTACCTGTTCCGCCGGCGCATATACATACTCGCAGAAGGACGTTTTTTCGAGGCTTTTTTCGATGCGCTGCGCCTCACACAAGTCAATGCCAACCCCTAGAATCATACATGTACCACATAATCTGCTTTACGAGGCGCCGCCGGTTTGATACCACCTGCCGCCGGATATCCCAAAATGCAGTTGCCTACACCACGGTAACGTTCCGGATCCAGACTCCATTTGCGCAGAAGTGCCTTTCCTTCCTCGGTATCAAAGGTTTCTTTAGCGCGATTGATCCAGCAAGAACCCAGACCAATGCTGGATGCAGCCAACAGCAGATTTCCCAAAACCAACGAACCATCCTCCACATAGGTGGGAATCGTCTGGTCCGCCAGCACCACCAGCACGGTGGGAGCGCCATAGAAGGGGTCCCCATCCCGCCCCATAATTTGGGCATTCATGGCGGACAACTGATCGCGCGTTGCTTTGTCTTGCACCGCTACGATCACCGGGCTTTGCCGGTTCAGCGCCGTAGGCGCCCATGTCCCCGCCTCTACCACGGCTTGTAATTCTTCGGGTTTGATCTGTTCCGGCTGATAAGCACGGCAGCTACGCCGGGCAGCAATCGCAGACAGCACTTCGTTTTTCATCGTCACAAAGCCTCCTTATCGCAAATCCTTTTTCTGAGTGGAATTCCCTCAACGCGCTTCTCTGAGCCGATGCGCTTCCGCCAACAGTGCAGCTTTTTCGTTGGGCACGCGGCCTTCCATCACTGCCGAAAGCAGGGCGTGCAGCATCTGCCCAACCGCCGGGCCGGCCGGCATGCCGTCTTCCATGAGATCAGCCCCATTTAGGGCCAACTGCCGCATGGTATAGCATCCGGTGTGGGACAATTCCTGCATGCGCTCTTCAAAAATCGTCACATCGCGGCGGCGCGCTGCCACTTCCGGAGTTTGCGCATGGGCGTCCAAATCCGCGTACTTCAACGCGCACAGACGTCGTAAAAATATCGCTCCATAGCGGTTCAAGCTTTTTAAGATGGCAGTGTCTCCACTCGGCAGCGGCGCATCGTGAATGGCAATCAATCCTGATGCCCCTTCGATCAAATAGCTGGGAGCCTTCAGCCGGCGCAAAATTCCCCGTGCCACCTGCGCCCCCCGCTGGTTATGTCCTCTAAAATGGGCTGCTCCGTCGGGACCTACACTGCGGCACAAGGGCTTGGCAATGTCATGCAAAAAGGTAGCCCAGCAAAGCACTCTAGCACCCCGCGTGTCTTGCCCGCGAAGATCCAACGCAGTAACAGCCGCGGCTGTGTGCTGCCAGACATCGTAGCAATGCCATCGTCCCGGTTGGGTACAACCCATACAAGGCCCCACCTCGGGAATCGCCCCCGCCAGAATCGCCCCGTACCGGGATAACGTCGCCCCTGCCCCCGGCACGGTCAGCAAACCATCCAACTCCGCGTAGATGCGTTCCGCACTGACGGACTGCAAGGTATTGCAGGCGGCACGGGCTGCCTGCTCGGTTTCCGGCTCTAAAACAAACCCTAGCCGCGCTGCGAAACGCAGCGCTCTTAAAATACGCAAGGCATCTTCTTCAAAGCGGGCTTCCGGTTTTCCCACGCAGCGGATGATCCCATTTGCCAGATCTTGGCGCCCGCCGTGAAGATCGATGACACCCTCACCGGGGGCATAAGCCATGGCATTGATGGTAAAATCCCGCCGGGACAAGTCCTCTGCCAGTTCCCCCACAAATTGAACTCGGTCCGGATGGCGGTGATCCCGATACTGACCGTCCAGCCGATAGGTCGTGATCTCATAGGGTTTGCCGTGCAGCACGACCCCCACGGTGCCGTGCTTTTCGCCGGTCAGGATCAACTGCTGGTCGGCAAACAGTGCCCGCATTTGGTCTGGACGGGCCGAAGTGCAGATATCCCAGTCGCCCGGCTGACGCCCCAACAAGCTATCCCGGACACAGCCACCCACCACGTAGGCGCTGTACCCTGCGGTATGCAGCGTCTGCAACAGCCACTGGGCATCCCCCGGCAGTCGAATGCGCTCCTGCCGCATCGAGCCCCTCCTTTCTCCGGCCAGACCGGTTCTTACTGTTCGCGGTGCCACTCCTGCTTCAGATCCACCACACACGCAAGACTTCCTTCTTCCCCTTGCAATGTCTGTACTTTGGCCTGTGCTTTGTCCGCGTCTGCCATCCAAGTCAAAATAAAGTAGTTGTCGGCCGGAACTTCATAGTAGACCCACATACCGTCGGCACGCAGCAGATCCGGAAGGTGATCCAGTTCGCCCTCCAGCAAACCTTGGCCTTCCTCTCCATAAATCATCTCGGGCCCAACTTGCAGCGAATCGATCACATTGATGCTGCTGTTGATATAGGTATCTCGGTCCACATGCTTATCACTATGTTCCCACGCGCTGGCAAAGGCTTTGACCAGCAATTCGCGTACTTCCAGTTTGTCGTCTCCCAACTGATACATGGTTTTGCTCCCTCTTTATATTGAAATGTAAGAACAGTATAGCACAAAAACCGTGGGGATGGTATGATTTATTTGAAAAAAGACTTGACCTTCCCATCGGTGTAAGGTATATACTAAGGCCAAAGGAGGGGTTTTCATGAATATCAAAGAAGCCTCGGAACAATCCGGTGTATCCACCCGTAATATCCGCTACTATGAACAAGCCGGTTTGCTGCACCCTGACCGAAATCCCGAAAACGAATATCGCATCTACACAGCGCAACACATCCGCACGCTGAAGATCATCCGCGCCCTGCGCATGCTGGACATGCCGTTGGAAGACATTCACCAAATCTTAGAGGGGCAACTCACCTTGGCGGAAGCAGCGGCCCGCCAAAGTGAACGGCTGCGCGAACGTGCCCAAAAACTAGAAACTGCAATTCAGTTTTGCAACGACCTGCAGCGGCAAGATATTGGTACTGCTGCGTTGGATATCGATGCCTATCTGGCTCGGATGGACAGTGCCCCCCAACGGAGTTGGTATGCCGGTTGGTTGGAAGATTACCGTGCCATGACCCGTCGGGAGCATCGCCGCATCTTCACCTTCACACCGGATACCCCAGTCATGACCCCCGCTCAGTTTACCGATGCACTCTTTGCCTATGGCCGGGAGAAGGATCTGAATCTTGTGGTCACCCACGAAAGCATGCACCCCCGCTTCACCATCAATGGGATTGCGTATCGGGCCACGCGCTATCTCTACCCAATCCGTGGGATCCCCACCGCGCGAATCCGCTGTATCTGCTGTGACCCAGACTTTTCGTTGCCGGAGAACACACCTCGCCTGCGAATTCTAAAGTTTCTGCACGATTTCCTGCCAGCTTTTGCCGCGACAGCCCTCGCCCTCCTCTTTTTATGGCCTCGCGGACTGCTGACCACCGGCTGGGGGCTTTTGCTCCTGATAGGGTGCATCGCAGCTGGTATCAGTGCCTCGTGGTACAACCTTCATCTTTTCTACAACGACAAAGACAATCAGCCTCATAATTCCTAAAAAACCCCCTCTCGGCTGCAAAACCGAGAGGGGGTTCTTTCACTTTTTAAGAATCACATAACAGCGTATGCAGATCTGCTACTGTGTTGGCCAATGCCACCGCACCAGCTTTCGTCAGTTCGTCGGCGCTCCCATAGCCATAGACCGCGCCAATGCAAGGCAAGCCGTTACGCGCCGCACCTTTGACATCGTGTTCCCGGTCGCCCACCATGACGACGTCCTGAAGTTGGGTGACCCCTGCTGTTTGCAGGGCGTAGGCGATAACCTCCCCTTTATCCGTGCGTGTTTCGTCCATTGTGGCACCGCAAATTGCATCAAAATAGCTTTCCAGAGAGAAATGTTCCATAATGCGCCGGGCAAAGTCTTCCGGCTTGCTGGTCGCCATCACGACCCTTTTGCCAGCCCTTTTCAAATCCGCCAAAAGCTCTGGAATGCCGGGATAAACCTCATTCTCAAAAATGCCGCGTTCGGGGTAGTATTCCCGAAAGGCGGCCACCGCTCGGACGGTGTCCTCTTCCTGCAGGTGGAGATACTCTCGGAAAGAGTCTGGCAGCGGCGGTCCCAGAAAGCGGCGCAAGATGGCCTCTTCCGGCACCTCTAGGGCCATTTTCTGGCAGGCGTGGCGCACCGAGTTGAGAATCCCGGGGGCCGAATCCGTCAAAGTGCCGTCCAAATCAAACAAAATGGTCTGGTAGGGCTGCATGGTGCCTCCTCAGTTGAATTTAAACAGTTTTTGCGCAATGCGATAACCGCCAATGCTCAGCTTGCTGCCCAGCCAACCGGGCAAGTTGCAGCCCTGTGCCACCGAATGCCGGCAGCGGCGCCACAGCCGTTCATCATGCGCTTTGAGATCGTCCCAGAGTTGTTTCCGCTTCTGAAGCGCTTCCTCACTGCCGTCCAACGCCAAAAAGATGCTGGAAATGGCCATCATCATCGAAAAATAGTTCAGCATATAGGCCTGCAGCTTTTCCTGCTCGGGAGGCAGCGCGTAGACATCCACCGCCTGCATCATCAGCCGTGTAACCCGCAGCTGCTGGTCCACCCGCTTGATCATATTCTTTTCGTTGACGCTCTGATCTTCCCGGCCGATAAAGTAGCGATACAAATCCAAATTGAGGTAGTAGATGGTTTTGACTTGGGGCAGCGGCTGGTACACAAAGATATTGTCCACATAGAAGGTATGCTTGGGCAGTTCCATGCCGCTGGCCCGCAACACAGCCGTGCGGTAGATGACGCTATGCATCAGGATATTCTTGTTCGGCGGGAATTTGCCGATCTCATCCCAATGGAAGACGCGATTTTCCGGCAGGATTCCGGTGTAGTCCACCACGTTGCGGGTATTGTCGGCTACGTGTTCATACACGTAGTTGGCCATCAGCAGATCCAGCGGTGTTTCCGCTTCCGCGTAGCGGCGCAGCACTTCCATCACTTTCGCCAGTGCTTCGGTGTCCAGCCAGTCGTCGGAATCCACCACTTTAAAAAACATACCCGTGGCATGACGGATTCCCTGATTGACTCCCTCCCCGTGGCCACCGTTTTCCTGATGGATCACCCGCACAATGGTGGGATACTTCTCCGCGTAGGCGTCAGCAATCTTGCCGGTGTCGTCGGTGGAACCATCATCCACCAAGATGATCTCGGCGTCCTCTCCAGCGGGAAGCAGGGTTTCGATACAACGGTCCATATACGCAGCCGAGTTATAGCACGGCACGGTAAAGGTAATCAGTTTCATGCAGATACTCCTTCTGACAGGTCGGCCTCATAAGGTCGGATTGATACAGTAATAGCATACCCTTTTTTGCCCAAAATTACAAGCAAAAAATGCCCCGTGCCGATGCGGAGCGCATCGGCACGGGGCACGGCTTGCGGGGGTGGTTGGGTTTTAAGACAGATCGGATCGGTTGTAACTGTGTACTCCCGACGGCATCACATCGTTGTACATTTCCTCCGGCAGACCAAAAGGACGTTCCGGCTCCAAAAACCCGTGCATCCACTCAGCCAAAGTATGCAGCTTCAACATGTTACCTAGCTCCTTTCTGTTTTCTGTCTTCATTATATGCGAAAAGTCTGTCTTTTGCAAGCCGCACTTTGTACAAACTTACAAAAGTTATTTGTATATTTTCCACCATTTCGGCGTATTGTACATATTTTAGTTGCATTTGTACGCGTCAGGCGGACAGTTCCTCCCATGCTTCCTGCATGGTATCCGCCGAAAACAAGAACTCGCCGTACTCCGAATACACCTCGATGTGGCCGCCTACATATTTGAATTGCTGGGTCATGGTGTGTACCGCCTTTCCTATCAGGATGGCATTAGTATACAACATTCCCTGTCCGTAAAACGGTACTTCTATTCCTTTCCGGGGCCATTCAAGTACCATAAATCGGATTTTTAAAAGCTGTTTGTACCCTGCGAAGCACCAACACGACCCAACCGCACAGCAGAAACCAATAGACGGTATAGCGCGGACAAATCAGCCCCGCCCAATTTCCCCATTCCGCACTATAATCCCAAACCGTCACATGCAATATTTCGCGGCAGAAGATCCCCACCGCCGCTTCGATGCCGCTGGCCCCTACCGCACCAGCCCCAGCTGCCGCCGGCAACGGCAGCCGCCGTTGTGCCAGTTGTTGCAGTAAACACAAACATATCCCGCCTGCTAAAAACATCGTCCAATGACTGGTCCCCCGCCATGCCAGCTCAATCGCCAGATACCCACTGCCCCCCAGCAAGAATAGCATTCCTTGTTCCAACATACCAAAACCTCCCGCACAAACCAGTGTGTTGCCACTAGTATGCGCGGGAGGCTCGGGTTGTAACCGTATTGTAACAAATTATTTGGAGAGCTGCTTCAGCAACGTGCTACGGGTATCCCACAGTTTCTGGCTCAGGTCCACATAGTACCGATGGGGGTTTTCAAAGCGCTTCACTTCATCCCACAGCGTGTTGACCTGCGCTTTGCAGAACTTCTTGATGTCGTCCAGACTCGGGCTTTCGTAGACCCGTTTGCCCTGCTCATAGATCGGGGTGGACAAGCAGCGCACGGTGCAGTTCACATAGGTGCATTCTTTCCATGTTTCGATGGGGTCAAACAGCGTGATGCCGTGCCGGGTCTCCACCTGTTCGTCTGCCATGGTGATCAAGTCAGCCATCGCCTTGCCATCCTCGTCATAAATACGCCACACCTTTTTCAGGCCGGGGATGGTCATCTTCTCCGCCGATTCGGACAGCTTCATCTTGGGGGTGTAACTGCCATCCTCCTCTTTAACGGCGGCCAGCTTATAGACCCCGCCGAACACCGGGTCCGACTTAGCCGTAATCATATTTTCACCAATGCCGAAGCTGTCTACTCGGGCCCCCTGCAAAATCAAATCCCGTACAATATACTCGTCCAAACTATTGGAGGCGCAAATGGTACAGTCAGGGTATCCAGCTTCGTCCAGCATTTTGCGGGCTTTTTTGGAAAGGTATGCAATATCACCGGAATCGATCCGAATCCCCTTGGGGCGCTTGCCCATGGGTTTGAGGACCTCATCAAAGACTTTGATGGCGTCCGGCACACCGTGGCGCAACACATTGTAGGTATCTACCAACAGCACACAGGCATCCGGGTACAGTTCTGCGTATTTTTTGAAAGCGTCGTACTCACTGGGGAACATCTGTACCCAGCTGTGGGCCATGGTGCCCGACGCCGGAATGCCGAAATCTCGGGCAGCCATAACGCAAGAAGTGGAGCCGCAGCCACCGATGTAGGAGGCACGGGCGCCAAAATAGGCGGCATCATAGCCCTGTGCACGGCGGGCACCAAATTCCATCACCGGGCGGCCAGCCGCCGCACGCACAATACGGTTGGCTTTGGTGGCGATCAGACACTGATGATTGAAGGTGACCAGCAACAGCGTTTCCAAAAGCTGACATTCAATGGCAGGGCCTTCCACCGTGACGATAGGTTCCTGCGGGAAGATCGGCATGCCTTCCTCGATAGCCCAAATGTTGCAATGCAGCCGGAAGTTCGCCAGATAGCTGAGGAAGCGCTCATCAAAGGTATGGGTAGAACGCAGATAGTTGATATCCTCCTCGGTAAATTCGAGGTGATCCACCGCATCGATGAACTGCTGCAAACCGGCCATAATGGCGTAACCACCACCGTCTGGCACACGCCGGAAGAACATATCAAAGACGGCGATCTTGTCCTGATAGCCTTCGTCCAGATAGCCAGCGGACATGGTCAGCTCGTAGAAGTCGGTCATCGTTGTCAAATTGCGTTTTACATCCAGCATGGTGCCTACCTCCTGATGGATCACTCCAACAAATTTATTTATTTTCGCTTTCCCGACTCCATACGCCGAGAATGGACAACACCCAAATGAAGGCATAAACAGCCACCACCGCCATCGTCAGCATGATGACTACCTTGAAATAGGTGCTGGAGAAGAACTCGCCTACCCGGGAAATGGTATACAGCATTTGATTGCGGTCCACATCGCTGCCGGCGATCAAATCCACCGTGCCAATGCTCTCTCCTTCGATAGTCAGCGTCACGGTCCCCACCACGTCCCCCTGTTTCAGTCAGATGGTCCGGCAGGTTAAAGACCTGCTCGGTAAGGGCCGCGCCACCATCCCGGGGCAGCAAGGTCATCATATCATCGGCCGGATAGAGCATGACCGTATCGGTCTGGGTAGAATACACGATTCGGCTTTCGGTAATGGGCTGGGTGGTGTCTAAGGCCGGCGCAATGGTATACGTTTCGTACACCCAATCCATCAGAGTACCGGTTTCCCGCAGAGCAGGCCTACCGCCCTCTTCATCGGTAGCGTTGGGGACGTTGAGCACTACACTGATATAGTTTTCTCCGTCTTGGCTATGCCAGCCTGCAAAGTTCTGCCACTCGCCGCCCTTGGTATAGGCCCGATAATAGCTGGTGTTGCACACCATTTTGTTGGTGTTCTGGATGATGTAGGTTCCCGGCGTAGGGTAATTGTCGTTGGTTCCCATATCGTAACTGGGAGTCGCCATTACGGTGGCTACCACATCATAGGCCGTCAAAGCCCGCAAAATCAGATAGGCGTCCTTCGCCGTAGTCACGTTGCCCCCGTCCAGACCACAGGGATCGGTAAACGTGGTTCCGGTACAGCCGATGGCAGCGGCCTCGTCGTTCATCATCGCCACGAAGTTATCGATACTGCCGCCCCCCATATAGTCGGCCACAATGTAGGCCGCCTCGTTGGCACTGGGCAACAGCATGGCGTACAGCAGATTTCGAAGGGTCTGCGTGTCGCCGCGGCGTATATCTGCCGTGGATGCGTTGGTGGTTTTTTCCCAGATCAGGTCATAAATATAGCTGGGAGCCGTCACGGTAATGGTATCCAACTGATCTTGATACTGTTCCAGCATCAGCAGGCAGGTCATCATTTTGGTCAGACTGGCTGCCTGCAGTTGGGTATCACTGTTTTTGTCGTATACCACAATGTTGGTATCCAAGTTAACGACATACGCCGCCGGCGCCGTAAGCTCCGGCGCATCAGCAGACAGTGCGCTGGTCTCCCCTTCTGCCGCCACTGGCAACACCAACACAAAGGTTAGCACCACCATGCACAGCAGTGCGCAGATTCTTTTCATAGGCATGTGATTCCTTTGATACAGGGTTTCTTTGGGTTATCTTTTAGTATAGCAAACTTTCCCCGGAAATAAAAGGGATTTACCGATTTAATTCATCGCACCGGCTGTTGCAAACAATCGCTCCACTTCATCCGACAGAGCGCAGTGGGCCGGGTCGATCAGGTTGGGGTCCACCGCCAGCAAGGCTTTGGCCTCCTCTTGCGCCACCTTCAGCGTACGGGTATCCTGCACCAGATCTGCCACCCGCAAGGTGGGCAGCCCGTGTTGAGCCTGCCCAAAGAAGTCACCAGGGCCACGGGTTTCCAGATCATATTTGGCCACTGCAAAACCATCGGTGGTATGACATAGAAAGCGCAGTCGCTCCCGCACCGACTCGTTCTCGTTGTCGGATAGCAGGATACAGCAGGAATCCGCCGCGCCCCGGCCTACCCGTCCCCGTAACTGATGCAAAGCAGAAAGACCGAACCGCTCGGCGTTTTCGATGACCATGACGGTGGCATTGGGAGCGTCCACGCCCACCTCGATCACGGTGGTGGAAACCAGTACATCCAGTTCCCCGGCCTTGAACCGCTGCATGACTTCATCCTTTTCCTTCGGCTTCATCTTGCCATGCAGCAAACCGATGCGGCGATGGGGCAGCAGCGCGCAGGCCACTTCCGAATAATACGTGTTGACCGCCTGCATACTGGAATCCAACTCGTTTTCATCGATGGCCGGACAGACAATGTACACTTGATGTCCGGCCTCGATCTGCTTATCGAGAAAGCCGTACATATCTCGGCGCTTTTTGCCGGTGGTGAACCATGTTTTGATGGGCTTGCGCCCCGGCGGCAACTCATCCAGCACCGAAATATCCAAATCACCGTACATCAACAGCCCCAATGTACGAGGAATCGGGGTCGCACTCATCACCAGCAAATGCGGACTCTGCGCTTTGCCTGCCAGCAGCCCCCGCTGACGCACGCCAAAACGATGTTGCTCGTCCACAATGGCCAATCCCAGATTTTGAAACACCACCGAGTCGGTGAGCACCGCATGGGTGCCAACCACCAATCCGGCTCGTCCATCGGCAATCGCGGCCAGTGCGATCCGCTTTTCGCTGGCTTTCATGCCGCCTACCAGCAATGTCACGTTGATGCCAAAAGGTTCCAGACGGTCTGCCAATGTAGCGGCATGCTGCCGGGCCAAAATCTCGGTGGGGGCCAACATGGCACTCTGCCAGCCGTTTTGGGCAGCAAACCAGATTGCCGCGGCCGCCACCAACGTTTTGCCGCTGCCCACATCCCCCTGCAACAGACGGTTCATGGGCACCTTGCCGCAGAGGTCTCGGGTGATTTCCTCCGTGGCACGGCGCTGCGCACCCGTAGGCGCATAAGGCAAACTCCGCCAAAACGGTTCCAGATCCAAGGCGTGCATAGGGGCACTGGTTTCCCGACGGCCATGGCTGCGCAGCAAAAAAATGCCGATTTGCAGCAGATACAATTCTTCAAAAATCAGCCGACGACGAGCGGCAGCCAAATCGGCATGATCATGGGGGGCGTGTACCCCTCGCACCGCCTGCGCTTTGGTGGGCATTTTATACTTGGTCAACAGTTCGGAGGGCAATGGGTCTTGCAGCTCATCCACATAGGCCAACGCAGCCCGGGCACAACTGGCTTGCCGGGAAGCGGGCAGTCCTTCGGTTCCGCGGTACACCGGTACAAAAGGACTGGCAGCCACCTGCGCTTCGGTACGGACCAAGGGATGCAGCAATTCCCGGTGGGTCAGGTTCCCGCCAATGCGCCCCTCAAAATAATACGTTTCCCCTACGATCAGCTTGTCTGCCGCATAGGATGCATTGAACCACGACAGGGTGAGTACGCCGGAATCATCGGCCGCCAGTACCCGATTGAGCAGACGCCCGCCCTTGATGCGCCGCGCCGGTTCCTTTTGCAAAACGGTAGCCTTTACGCAGCAATCCACATCGTAAGGAGCTGATGCCACCGAATACGGCTGGGTGTAGTCTACATACTTACGGGGATAGCAGAGCAGCAGATCCCGAATGGTGCTGATCCCCAATTTTTCAAACTTTTTGGCAAAAGCCGGTCCCACGCCTTTCAGATATTGAATGGAACTGTCGATCGTCGCCATACGGGCCCTCCTTTCTGTTATCGTATCGGCAAAGAGAGTGTATACAGGAAAAAGGCGAACTCGGATACCCCAAATTCGCCTTTTTGTAACGTTTACTGCGCGATTACTCCACGGAGATCACGTAGTAGTACACCGGCTGGCCGCCGCTGATATGACTGACCTCGATGTTGCCGCCGCACTTAGCGCGTACCAAATCCGTGGTATGCTCGGCTTCTTCATCGCTGACATCGCAGCCGGAAATCACCGTAATAAACTGCGTATCCTTCTTGCGCATCGAACGTGCCAAGCGGTAGGTCACCTTGACAATGTCGGCGCCCGTAGCCACAATCTTGCCGTTCTCCAGCGCCATAATCTCGCCCTTCTTGATGGGCTTACCGTCAAATTCGCTATCCCGAGCCGCGTAGGTCACCAAGCCGGTGCTCACGTGGTCGGCAGCCTCCATCATGTTTACAGCGTTCTCGTCAGGTTTGCCTTCGGGATCGAAGTTCAACATGGCGGTCATGCCCTGCGGCACCGTGCGGGTGGGCAGGACGATCACCTTACGGTCGGCCAGCTTCTGGGCCTGCTCCGACGCCATGATGATATTCTTGTTGTTCGGCAGCACCAGCACCGTCTTAGCCGGCACACTCTGAATGGCCGCCAAGATATCCTCCGTGGAGGGGTTCATCGTCTGACCGCCGCTGACAACCGCGTCTACGCCCAGATCGGTAAAGACATTCTTCAGTCCCTCACCGGCGGCCACGGCCACAAAACCGTATTCACGCTCAGGGTCCACCGCTGCGTAGGTAAACTCGCTTTCCTTCTTTTCCTCCGCCTGCGCCTGCTTTTCCAGACCCTTGCCCTGCTTCTGGCGAGCGAGGAACTGCTCGTGCATGTTCTCGATCTTGAAGTCGGTCAGATAGCCGTACTTGATGGCTTCCGACAACATCATACCGGGATCGGAAGTGTGTACATGGCAGTTGGCCACGTCATCATCCTCGATGACTACAACGGAATCACCGTTGGACTCCAAGAAGGCACGCAGACGGGTCACGCTGGCGTCGGCATTCTTGTGCAGCAGGAACTGGGTGCAATAACCGTTCTTGATGTCTTCGACCTTCATCAGATCATCGGCAAAAACGCCCTTGCCCGCCGCCTCGCTGGAAACCTTAGGCTTGGCCGCCACTTCGGCACCGGCAATGATCTCGCCGCCGTCAAAGACCTGTTTCATGCCTTCAAAGACCAGCAAAATGCCCTGACCGCCGGCATCCACCACACCGGCCTTTTTCAGCACCGGCAGCAGATTGGGGGTATCATCCAGAGCGGCCTGCGCAGCTTCCAGCGTAGCATCCCACATCGCGGGAATTTCCATCTCGGTGCACTGCTGGGCTTTCTCGGCGGCCAGACGGGTAACGGTCAAAATGGTGCCTTCGGTGGGCTTCATAACCGCCTTGTAAGCAGCCTCCACGCCCATCTGCAGCGCGCTGGCCAAATCGGCAGCACTGGCCTCGGTCTTATTCTTCAAAGCCTTGGAGAAGCCCCGGAACAACAGACTGGTGATTACGCCGGAGTTACCGCGGGCGCCACGCAGCATCGCGGAAGCTGCGGTTTTGCTGGCTTCGGCCACAGTGCAGCTATCGGGCAGGGCTTCCAGTTCGCGGGTCGCAGCCCCCACCGTCATGCTCATATTGGTACCGGTGTCACCGTCGGGAACCGGGAAAACGTTCAGCTCATCCACGCGGGTGCGCTGATTGGCAATGTTATTGGCGCCGGAAAGAATGGCGTCGCGCAGGATCTGGCCAGTAATCATCGTATTGTTACACCTCATGTCTTAATCTGCCAAAATATCGTCCACATACACATCAATGCGCGCGACCTTCAGGCCGGTGGCATGCTCCACCTCGTCCTTAACGCGATGGGTGATGCTTTGCGTGATGGTAGAGATATTGAGCCCATACCCCACTTTAATATGCAGTGCGATGACCAGACGCCCGCCTTCTTGCGTAACGGTAACGCCCTTCGGCGGCAAACTGCCCGTACGCAGCGCGTTGCGCACCACGCTCTCGGCAGGAGCCTGCCCCATAGCCGCAATGCCGTAGCACTGCTTGGCAGCCTGCTCCACCAGACCGGAGAAATAGTCGTTGGTCAAAGAGATATGTCCGTAAGGATTCACCTTGGTGATCATCTGCGATCCTCCTTTGTTGGGCTTAATTAGGCTTATTATACACCAATTTTCCCCGTTTGAACAGTCTTTTTTCAAGAAAAATCTGACTCCTCGTTTTTTAACATTCCATTCACAAAGTTTACAGGTTGAACGTATATACTGGATATAGAGGCAACACCATCACCAAAAGGAGTGCATTCCCGCATGAATCTTTTGTTCTTTTTGACACCCAAGCAGGACGTATTATATATCTACGAGGATTTTACGCTGCGCCAAACCTTGGAAAAATGGGCCAATCAGCGATTTGCCACCATCCCCGTGCTGAAGCGCAATGGCGAATATGTGGGTACCATTACCGAGGGGGATATCCTGTGGGGGATGAAAAATCTCCACGGATTGGATCTGGAAGCCAGCGAAGATGTTCCCATCGCCAGTTTTCCCCGCCGACGGGATTACAAGGCCGTCACGGTGACCACTGACATGCCTACCCTGCTGCGAGCCGCCATCGACCAAAACTTTGTGCCGGTTGTGGACGACCGCAATGTTTTTATCGGCATGGTACGCCGCACAGTTTTGCTCAAAGACATGTACGGCAAATACGCCGGGTTGATGACAGACCCGTCGCATCGGTCCCCTTCCCGCCGACAAGCCACCTCTTCTGTTTGATTTTCTCTCTCCCGTTTTTTCCCCGCAACGCGATGCCAAGTTTCGGCATCGCGTTTTTTATTGGTTTGGGCAACAAAAAACACCGCATGGCGGTTAAACCATGCGGTGTTTGTGACGGCTTGGAAAACTGAATTACTTCAGCTCGACCTTGGCGCCGACTTCTTCCAGCTTCTTCTGCATCTCCTCGGCGTTGGCCTT
>NZ_CALADU010000074.1 GCF_937890665.1 uncultured Subdoligranulum sp. | reverse complement strand
TTCTTTGCCGGGACGCAGTAAGCGGTGATGGTATGGACTACTTCAAGCAGATAAAAGCATTTTATTCCCGGCAGCTGATAAACCCATTGGCTTCACCCGATATTTCCCTCTGGCACGCGTTGATGTATCAGAGCAATTCGTTGGGTTGGCCTACCGAGTTTAACGTACCGATGTCCACGCTGTGTATTTACACGGGCTTGTCCACATCGGCGGTAAAGCGTTCGCGGAACAATTTGGCTACTAATGGCTTGATCAAGTGGCACCAGCGCAAGGGTCGACTTTCCGCTTCCTATTCTATTGTGGTTCTATATGAACCGCAAAATGAACCACAAAGCGCACCGCAACCCGTACCACAAAGCGCACCGCAACCCGTACCGCAAAGTGGACCCATACATAAACATAAAACAGAAAACAATATATATTCTACTTCTGCTACTACCGCGCGCGAGCGCGGCGGGATGGATGCCGTTCCCCCGCCGTCGCCGCCGGAAGCCCCTGGACTTGCGCAGGCCGCCCAGTGTTATGAAGCAAACATTGGCCCGCTGCCGCGGTATGTCGGCGAACGGCTGATGTACTGGCTGGACGAACTGAACCTCAACCTTGTCTGCGAAGCCATCCACCGTGCCGCGGCCGCCAACGCCCGCAGCTGGAACTATGCCGAGAAGATTTTGACTTCCTGGCGGGATTCTGGCATTCGCACGGTGGATGCGGCCCGGATGGAGCGTGGCGGGCGGAAGCATACAACGGCGCCACGCGCACATGCTGCGCCGTGTGCAGCACGGCCAACGGCGGATGAGGTGTGGAGCAAGATTTCCGAGGGAGGCGATCGCGATGACCAAGCAGGAAACAGCGGGTTTGCTGCGATTGATGGCGAGGTTTTGGCCGAGTTTTCGGCGGGACGATAACCCCGGGCTGACAGTAGATGCCTGGGCCGCGCTGCTCTACGATGTGCCGTATGAGGATGCCCAGGCCGCTGCGATCCGCTTGGCGCGCGGCAGCCAAAAGTTTTATCCGGCGCCCGAACCACGCCATGTGCTGGAGGAAGCCAGGCGGCAGGTTCAGCGGGATACATGGGACCGAATCCGGGCACAGACGTTACATGACTGCCTGGAGCTGGATGTGCCGCTATACCGCCAAATGCAGCTGGAGACGCAGGAGCGTAAGCGGATCGAGTGACGATTTTACTGGCACCACCATTTTCGTGGCGCCAAGAAAATGGTGCGGGAGGTGGAAAGCCCCATGGTCTGGCGCAACAGTGAACACTACCCGGACCCTACCGCGGGTTCTGCCTTCCGCCGTATAGCCCGGAAGGAGGCAGTGAACGAGATGAACGAGGGCAAACGCTTTGAACGAGACTGGAAAGCCAGCGTGCCCAAAGGGGCCTGGTGCTACCGGCTGCGGGACAGCCCCGTCAGCTACTACGGCGGCAGCGGAGCCGAGGGTATCCGCTTTTCCTCGGATAATATCTGCGATTTTGTTTTGTACCGGTGCCCGGTGCTTTATCTGCTGGAGCTGAAAACCGTGGGGACCCCCAGCGCGGCCATGGCAAGTCTGTTCGGCAAGTGGGACCCCGAAAAGCAGGCTTACAAGAAGCAGAAACACCTGCAGCAGATGGCTATGGCCGAGCAAAGTGCACCGGGCGTTTGCGCGCGGGTAGTCATCAACTACCGGCTGACCGGTCACACCTATGCCGTACCTGTCGCCGACGTGCTGGAACTGGTCGAGCGGGCGGCCGCCGGTGGGCGGAAAAGTATCCCGGAGCAGTTCTGCGCAAACTACGGCACCCCCGTGGCCGCCCGCCAGTTGCGGGTCAACTGGCGGTACGATGTGGCGGGGATGATGGAAAAGTTGAGAGGAAACAATCATGCGATTGATTGACAAGGACGAATTGATCAAGAAAGCTATATACATTCCAACCGGCAGGCGCTCAAAAGGAGTACCTGTCATGTTTCACGGAATCACGATGGCAAGCATTGAATCCGCACCGATGGTAGACCTGGAAAGCCTTGCGGCTGATAAATTGGTACCTTGAGCCCCATATCCAGATGGGGATACATCCATCCTTGCGTGCTGGAATTGTGGAAGTGGCGAGTACCTGTATAACGAGGACGGAAACCGCAACGCCTGTTGCGTGCCCTACGACAGCCCGCCGCCGGGCCTGGTGATACAGCTTCACCGACTGGCAGTTGAAAATCGGCCGGAAGTCTGCCTTGGATGCGGCTTTGAGCACAACTGCCGCCGGGACGGCTGCGCAGTACTGCGCAAGATCAGCCGGGTCGTGGCTGCGGCTGGGAAAAGGGGGACTACATCATGAAAGAATATTTGAAGATTCCATCGCCATTAACTATCGAGACACTGAAAAAAGAGTTCGGAATTGCGGCTGTGGATTTCTACCAGGCCAGGATTAACGAGCGGATCACAATGGGAAAGATTTATCGAAATCCGCTGAAAACGATCTGGTTGTGGGCCACCGAGGACAGGCGAACAAACCAAGGATTCTGGACGACCTATCGCGGGCATACCTGCCGCAGAAAAAAATACGGGGGCTCTTGAATATATGACCTATGAAGAAAAAGTCCGCTGGCTGCGCCGCTACCAGGACAGCCTGCGCCGGGAGCGCGAACTGGCCGAGGAACTGGAGCAGCTACAGACCCGCGCTTGCAAAGTTACGCCCGCCCTCACGGGCATGCCGGGCGGCTCCAGCGACGGCCAGAGCCTGCCCCGCTGTGCGGTACTGAAGAAGGTCTGCCAGTTACTGGACCCAAAGGGGGAGTGTGATGGGGATGTTTGACATTTTTCTGGGGGTCATCGCTTACGCTGCGGTCATTGCCACCGTCGTCCTGGCCTATGCGGCCGGGCGCAACGACGACCGCCGGGAAGAACAGCGCAAACCGAATCCCCGTGCCGACGCCCCGATCCCGATGGAACATGCCCATGGAGGTGAAGACGATGGAGACCTATAGCGAAAAAATCCGCTGGTTGCGGCGGTATCGTGAAGCGATGCGCGTTGAAGATCGCCTGCGGGACCAGATCAGTGCCGTACGCGCCCGGATGGAATCCACATCACAGGCACTGCGTCCCGTAGCGGGTGGGGGCGGCGGGGACGGAAATGCCATCGAGCGGGGTGTCGAACTGCTGGACCGATACCAGCAGACCCTGCGGGACCAGGTGGAAGAATCCGAACGGACCCGGCGGGACATCGAGACGGCCATCGCCGCGCTGCCCGATCCCTTGCAGCAGGAGGTGCTGCAGGCCCGGTATATTGACGGGCTGCCGGTCTGGAAGACAGCCAACCAGCTGTATATATCCGAGAGCTGGGTCAAAGAAATCCAAAGAAAAGCCATAGAAAACCTCAAAATAGTGTCCGCCAGTGTACCTTTGGCTGCGGTAAAATAGTAACATCAAAGAACGCAAGATAACCTCCTGCGGATTTGATGCGTGATAAACTCCAGGGACATGGACCCAGCGCTTTGCGTCGTCCCGTATATGGGCGCCACCAGCCGGCTGAAATGCCGGCATTTTTGTGCCCCGCCCCAGCCGCAAGAGGCGGGGCCGGCGTATTGCGAGCACCGCCCGGCAGGCGGGACAGGGATCAACCATATTTGACAGCAGAGCTTGTGGCCCTGCACTGCCGGGCGGTATTTGTTTTTGACAGGGGGTGGTCGTATGCGAAATCCTCGTTATGCAAACGGTGCCCTTCGACGCAAGTACCGCGCCCGCTTCCAAGCTATGGGCCGCCCATGCGGAATCTGCAAAGGCAAACTCGGTCCCATCCATTACGACGAACCGTCAGATGCACAGCACCCACTGTCTTTTGTTATCGATGAAATCAGGCCGATTTCAAAATGGAGGGAGTTCGGTTATTCGTCACCTCGCGCTGCTGCCGAGGACTGGAACAACCTGCAGCCTGCACATTACTGGTGCAATGCACAAAAGGGAAATAGAACCGGGAATTGTGTGGGAAAGCAACTACTTTTTTCGGTTGTACGAGATGGTTCCTGGTGACCCTGGGGTACTCCCCCCTCCCCCGGCGGTAGGCGACCTCG
>NZ_CALADU010000073.1 GCF_937890665.1 uncultured Subdoligranulum sp. | reverse complement strand
GTCGGGAATAAAATTTTGCTCTCTCCATCCCGCCCCATGCCGCTCCGTAGTGCGCAAAATCCGCATAATTGCTGGGTTTTTGAAACTATTTATCATTCGTCCTGTGTCCTATTTGACCGTCCGCTTCACTCGAAAAGTTGTATAAAAATTGTAGTTGTTTGTAGGCATATTTTTTTGTGAAAAAGTGTGTCAGCTCCAAAATGTCAAAAATTGGATAAATTTTCCATGAAAAGGACTGGCACATTGTAGAGCCATGAAGAACATCCCTGATACTGTTTCTTTATCGCTTTTAGCCTATATTATAAGGTATCAATGCTAAAACTGCGGAAACCAGCAATGCACAAACTGCTTATTTGCAGCTCATACAAATATGAGTATACCCCCATCAGTTATTCAAGTCAACATTTTTCAGCGAACTACTTGTCTGCATAAAAAACTAGGAGGTTCACTATGCCAGAATACCAACTTCAAATCAAACAAGTGGTAGATTACCCACGATGCCGGATTTATCGTGAGTTCATCCACAAACTGATCAACGACCGGAGCATCCGCATAAACGGAGGCTCCGGCCTTTTTCATTTTACTGTACTTTGCAGCTATGCAAACTTCCGCACCTCATACCGCCGTATTGACGGGATCAGTTATACAGTCTCCCCCGGCGAATGGGTCTGCACCGTCAAGGAGCTGTCTTGCTGGTTCCGCACCCGCTTTCATCGGCAGGCACTGTCCATGCTGGATACCCTTCAGAAGCAGCACTTGATTTCCTATACACTGCTGGGCCGTGGCAATGTAGTCAAATATAAAATCCTCCACTGGGCCCGCCACAATTCCGCACTGGAGTACAATGCCCCCTGCCAAAAGGATACCGGTTTTTTCTTCCTGCCAGTCTCTGTTGCCCTGGAACTGGTCAGCTCTGCCCGCTGCTCTGAAATGGACATCGTTCTGGATCTGTGGGTATCCGCTGTCTACAACGATACGCAGGTGCAGGGGTCAGAGGTCGGTCCGGTAGCCTACTTTCGCAATGGTACAGGAAACCCGTTGGTCAGTTATACCGAGCTTTCCTGCCGCTGGGGGCTGTCACGCGCTACCGTATGCCGGATACTGAAAAAGCTGGACGGTCTTGGGTATATCTCTATCATGTCGTTTCCCGGCCGGCATGGAAGCGTGATCTACCTGCAGAACTACCTGTCCACCATGTTTGAGATTTCCGATGTTTTAATCGACAAGGAGGAAGTTGCCATGACCTTAAACATTCATCTGGAGCTTCCGGAAACTGCTGAAACCGAAGAGAGCCATTCTATCTCTGAGCATGAGATCATTGTTTCGGATGCACTTTCCAGCGTTTCAAAATCGCACATTGAAACGATACTCCGCAAGATGGCTGACATCCTATCTACGCAAGGGATTTCCTGCTTTTCTTGCCCACTCTCCCGCTATAAGTTATATCCCTTATCGGACGACTGCTGGGAAGAGTTGATTCCGCGTGCGCGAGGGAAATCTACAGTCCACTTTGGTCTGACCATCCTCTGCGGCACAAATACTTCAATCGCCACTTTTGAACTTACACTCACTCCCTCTGAGGAGCACGAAAATAGGAGGAACCTGAAATGAGAAAATTTGTTGAACCTGATGTTGCTGATAATCCCCTGTACCATGATACCTGGAAACTGCTGAAAAAATACCGGGATGTTGTGTGGAGCCTGGAGCTTTCTGTCCAGCATGTCCGCACCAAGTTTGAGATTGAGTATGGTACCTCCATTGAGGATTTTCTGGATTCAGTCTATCTGGCTGGCGCTGATTTGGCCGGAAGCGACATCGAGCATCATGCCAAATGCATTGAACGCAGCCACAAAATGCTCAAGCTGCTGGATTCCGCAATCGAATTGCTGCGTACCAAGCACAAAAATGGTGAGGCATATTACTGGTTGCTGTACTACTCCTTCCTCTCGCCGCAGCAGCTCAAAAATGTTGAGGAAATTATCGAGACCCTGCGACCGCATATCCGCGACATCAGTTTCAGAACTTACTACCGCAAACGCCGGGAAGCCATTGAAGCCCTCAGTTCCGTTCTTTGGGGCTATACCTCCAAGGACAGTTTAGACATGCTGGAGCAGTTCTTCCCAGAGCCAAAATCATCTTCCGGACAATCGGGCAAATAATTGGCACAATTCGGGAACAAAATTGGCATGGTTCTGCTCTTTCAGTGTAAATACCGATGTGTTAAACTGAATATGCTCAAACTTGCACCCAAAACCGAACAGGACAGTAACGGCACCTTTCATCAGGGTGCTTTTTTGCTGCCCAGATGGCCGCCCGGCCATTTGAAAGCCCACATTTGTTTTGACAGGTGTGGGTTTTCTGTTCCCTATTGAGCATCAAAAAATCATTCAGAATTGGAGGATCGCAAATTGAAGAAAACGAAAACCCCTCAAACTCCGCAGCTTCAGGAGCCGGATACCCAGTCCAAGCGCAGGCTTTCGCTGCCCAAAGTGGCTTACAGCGCCTTCCTGTGTGTGATGATGTCCATGATATTCTGCCAGCCGGCTTATGCGGCAACAGATGTATGGACCAAGGCCAAAGAGATCATGCAGGATGTATACACCCAAATCCTTGCCATCTCCACTATCGCCGCCATCGTCACTGCTTCGGTAGCCTTGCTGCTCATGAACTTCTCCCGTTCCGGACGGACGGTGGATGAAAGCCGCGCCTGGCTCAAACGAATCTGTATCACCTGGGCTATCCTCAATGGCTTGGGCTTTATCATGGCGTATGTGACGCCGCTCTTTAGTGGCGGACAATGGACAGGCTGATTGACCGTCTGACTGCTCGCTGGAAAGGAGGCTTGCATTTATGGGCATTTTAGACGGCATAGTGGAATGGATTGCAGAACAGGTAATGGCCGGTCTTGATCTGGTGACCACATCGGTTTTGGGTGCGCTGGGCTGTGATATGGCTGTATTTCTGCGTTATTTTCCCGCAGCAGAGACTATGTACTCTGTTTTCGTGGCTCTGGCAATCGGGATCATCCTGCTCAACTGGGTCTGGCAGTTATTCAAAAACTTCGGTCTTGGCGCAGGTGTGGAAGCAGAAGACCCGGTAAAGCTGAGTATCCGTTCCGTTATTTTTATCCTGCTGACGCTCTTTTCAGATGAAATCGTCAATATTGTTCTTACCATCGGCGGCACCCCCTACCACTGGATCATGGAGTCCGACCTTCCTGCATTAAGCTTTGCAGACTTCAATTCCGTGATGCTGGTCATCATCGGTGTGTGTGCCAATGGGGCTGTGGCACTGATTACCTTGATTTTGGTTCTCATCCTGGCCTGGAACTACCTAAAACTTCTGTTCGAGGCAGCCGAACGGTATGTGCTGCTCGGTGTACTGGTCTACACGGCTCCTGTGGCTTTTTCTATGGGCGCCAGCCAGACCACAGCAAACATCTGGAAATCCTGGTGCCGGATGCTTGGCGGTCAAATTTTCCTATTGGTCATGAACGCCTGGTGCCTGCGCCTGTTCACAAGCATGGTGGGGTCCTTCCTTGCGAACCCGCTTTCGTTGTAAGGAGGTCTTATCCTTGAAGAAACTCAAAAAATTTTTGTTTGCGGCCTTTACAGTCGCAATTCTCTCCTGCCTGCTCTGCCAGCCGGCTTTTGCCGCTATCTCCGAAAGCGATGTGCAGGCTCAGGTAGACGCTGTGGGAAAAGAAGCCGTTTCCGGCAATGTGTTTATCTGGTTTCTCTGTGCTATCGGCTTTCTCAAAGTCGGCCAGAAAATCGATTCCTTCCTCTCCAGCCTGGGTGTCAATGTAGGACATACCGGCGGCAGCATGCTGGCTGAGGCTATGATTGCTGCCAGAGGCATCGGCGGCATCAAGAACTTTTCCAGTCACCACTTTGGCGGCGGGAGAAACAGCAGTTCCACCAATGTCAACACAAACGGTGGTAAAGGCAGCGGCGGCTTTGGAGCAGGGTTTGCCAGCGGCGGTCTTGCTGGAGTGGTGAGCCGAAAAGTCACA
Organism: uncultured Subdoligranulum sp.; assembly: GCF_937890665.1. Next base: position 15,703 of record NZ_CALADU010000073.1, on the reverse strand, counting down.
AACAGCGCCATCAAAACAGCCACCACAACTCCCGGCTCCAAGCCTTCCGGTCTTGGCAGTCTTTTAGGCGATGCTGCAGCCGGAGGGATCGGCGGCCATATGTACGCTTCTTCCGTCAGTAAGGGCGGCAATTTTGCCAACAATGTAATCGGCAGCGTAGCCACTGGCAGTATCAGCCAGATGGGTTCCATTTCCGGTGAAAAAGCCGCCGAAGCCCTGCACTCTTACATGGGATATGCGGCACTGGAATCCGGAGCTGAAAATGTTCCGACCTTCCAGAATGTCGAAATCGGCGGCGGCCGCATCACCGGTACAGAAGTAACTGCAGAACATCCCGAAGGCATCTCCTTTGGTATGTACCACGCAGACCAATATGTTGCCCCGGAAGGCCAGTACACCACCGTTCATGCCGTGGATGGTACAGCATGGTATAAGCAGTACGCTGTGGATGCTGTTGACAAATCGCCCTATATGGCCCCTGACGGTTCTATCACCTTCAACGAGTCCATTGTCAAAAAGCTGCCTCCAGCCCCGAGGAGAAAGGACAAGATATAAATGCCAGAAGATCAGAAAAGCGGTTTTTCCGAAGCTGTGGAGACCGGCGCCTCCGCAGCTCATACCATCCGCGGTGCAATCAAAACCGGAAAAGCTATTTCCTCCGCTGCCAAAGGCGCTGCCGCAGGCGGTCCTTACGGTGCAGTTGCAGGCGCAGTGTGGGCAGGTCGGAAGCATATCGGAAAAATCATTGTGGCAGTCATTGCCCTGCTTATGCTGCCGGTATTATTTGTTCTCATGCTCCCCGGTCTTATTTTCGGCGGACTGACCAATGCCTTTTCGCCATCTGACCCCGAAATTCCGATTTTGAATAGCGAAACAGCGATTATTGAGAACGCCAACGAGATCACCTTTACCCTCAACGGCATCTTGGGCGAGGCACTGGATGATGTACTTGCCCGGATCGAAGCTGACTTTGCGGCATCGGGAGCCGACCATATGGAGGTCAAAAATGCTTATTCCGGCGGGCCTATTTATAACGCCAACCTGTTTATCTCTCAGTATTGTGCGGCCAAAGACAAGGATTTTGAAAGCATTTCTCTGAATGACCTTGCCGCTACCCTGCGGGAAAACAAGCAGCATCTATATTCCTACACCAGCAAGCAAGAGATTCGTGAGAGCACCGTGACTGATCCGGAGACTGGGGAAGAAACAACGGTGTCCGAAACTTGGATGGTCTATACTGTCCGTTACAACGGTGAGTCCTATTTTTCTGATGTTGTATTCCAGCTTACCGATGACCAAAAGGAGCTTGCATCTGATTACGCTTCCAACCTAAGCCTGTTCTTGGGCGATGGTCTGCTGCAAAATCTGGAAGCGTGGACCGGAAACAGCATCACCGCTCTGGGCGATGTTACTTTCACCGACGGGATCACACCTGTTGTTTACTACAATCAGCTGGATGAACGCTATGCCGGTAAAGCATATGGTACGGACAATATTGGCGGTTATGGCTGCGGCCCTACCGCTATGGCAATCGTGGTGTCCTCTCTGACGGACGATATGGTTGACCCTGTGGAGATGGCCGAGTGGTCTTACAACAACGGCTACTGGTGTAAACGCAGTGGTTCTTACCATGCGCTGATACCTGCCGCCGCTCAAGAATGGGGGCTTCCGGTTTCCGGCTGTACCACTGCGGAACCACAGCGCATCACAGACGCACTGGCTAATGGTAAACTGGTAGTAGCAATCATGTCTGAAGGCCACTTTACCTCTTCCGGTCACTTCATTGTCCTGCGTGGCGTAAAAGACGGCAAGATCATGGTGGCTGACCCTGCCAGTTACACACGGAGCGAACAGCTCTGGGATCTGTCCATTATCTTAAATGAGGCCAGCCGGCGCGCTGGAGCTGGCGGTCCGTTCTGGATTATCGGCTGATGTGCCCGCCCGGCTTCGGAAACGAGGTTAATCATGAATCATAAAATCGACCGAGATACCTACATAATACCACCGAATTTCATCGAGTCAGGCACCTTCTTCGGTGGTATGTTCAAAGCCCGCAATGTGATTGAAGCCGGCATCCTGGCATTTGCCATTGGTGTGCCGGTTTTTTCATTGCTTCCTCTTGGCCTGACTGCCCGTATCATCGCTTTGTGCCTGACCGCACTGCCAGCAGCATTGGTGGCGCTTATCGGAATTTCCGGTGAGAGCCTTTCCTCTTTTCTGCTGATTTTCATAAAGTACCTGCGAAACCGCCGCATTGTAGGCGGTAACAGCGCAGAAGATGCGGTTCCTGCGGCAGAGCATGGCGGCAAGCATATTAAAAAGAAGGCACACAAGCCCGATAAGGCTCCCAGGCGGTCACGGCGCTCCGGCAGAGAGGATTTCCCAGCGGAGTTTGATGAAGTTCGTGGCTACGAGATCCGCCAAAAACTCCGTCCTGTGAAAAAGCAGAAGCCTGCCAAAGAGAAGAAAACCGCCAAGCAAAAAAAGAAGGTCTCCAAGGAGCGCAAAGTAAAACGCCCTATCCGCACTCAGGAGCCGAAGCCCGCCTGCCTTAACCCGGTAGCAGATTATCTGCCGATTTCCAAAATTGAAAACGGCATCATCTACACGAAGGACCACCGCTATGTCAAGGTCGTCGAGGTAGTACCCATCAATTTTATGCTGCGCAGCGCCCAGGAACAGCGGAATATCATCTATTCCTTTGTATCCTACTTGAAAATCAGCCCCATCAAGCTACAAATCAAGGTATTGACACGCCGGGCAGAGATTAACCGCCATCTGGATACCGTTCGGAAGGAGATGGAACAGGAAACCAATGAACAGTGCCTGCTCATGCAGGAAGACTACCTCCAGTTCGTTCAACAGATCGGTTCCCGTGAGGCAATTACCCGGCGCTTCTTCCTGATTTTTGAATATGAGCCGTGGAGCAACACCAAGCGCTCTGATGAAGAAGGCGAGGCAATCAATGCCCTGCAAAGTGCAGTCCACACTGCTACCAACTACCTCCGTCAGTGCGGTAACGAGGTCATCATTCCGGAAAACTGGGATGAGTTTACGGTAGATGTCCTCTACAATCTGCTCTGCAGAAATGAAAGTGCTGTAAAGCCGCTCTCCGTCCGTGCACAGGAGGTTATGGCTGAGTACCTTGCCAAAGGGCGCGACAGTGAGATCGACCATATCCCTGCCACCGAATTCTGTGCGCCAAAAAGCATTGACTTCACACATGGTCACCATATCTGCATTGACGGTCTGTATTATGCTTATTTACTGGTGCCCTCTTACGGCTACAAAACACAGGTTCCAGCCGGCTGGCTCAGTCTTATCGTCAATGCCGGTGACGGGATCGATATGGATATGTTCCTCTCCCGTCAGCCCAAAGAAACCATCATCCAGAAAGTCGGACAGCAGCTGCGTATCAACCGTTCCAAAATCAAGGACGCCAGCGACACCAACACCGACTTTGATGATATTGATGGCGCTATCCGAAGCGGGTACTTTCTCAAAGAGGGCCTTGCCAACAACGAGGACTTCTACTACTTGAATCTGCTGATTACCATTACTGCCTCCAACGAGGAAGACTTGGAATGGAAGGTCAGCGAAATGAAAAAGCTCCTGCTCTCACAGGACATGAACGCCTGCACCTGCCATTTTCGGGAGGAACAGGCGTTTTTATCTGCCCTGCCATTGGTGGCAATGGAAAAGAAACTGTATGAGCGGGGTAAGCGCAACCTGCTGACAGGCGGTGCGGCAAGCTGTTATCCCTTTACATCCTATGAGATGTGTGATGATAACGGTATCCTGCTGGGCGTCAACAAGTACAACAGCTCCCTTATTATCGTGGACATCTTCAATTCTGCGGTCTATAAGAACGCCAATATGTCGATCCTTGGCACGAGCGGAGCCGGCAAAACTTTTACCATGCAGTTGATGGCGCTGCGAATGAGGCGGAAAAATATCCCCATTTTCATTGTTGCGCCCCTAAAAGGCCATGAATTCCATCGCGCCTGCTCCAATGTGGGCGGCTCCTTTATCCAGATTTCACCGGCCAGTCCCCACTGCATCAATGTTATGGAGATTCGGCGGGTAGACCGCTCGGTGAATGAAATTCTGGACGGTCCAGGCATCCAGTTATCTGAGCTTGCAGCAAAGATCCAACAGCTCCACATATTTTTCAGTCTGCTGATCCCCGATATGTCTCACGAAGAACGACAGCTTTTGGACGAAGCCCTTGTTCGTACCTATAACACAAAAGGCATCACTCATGATAACGCCTCTTTGGAAGACCCTGCACAGCCCGGCCAGTACCGTGAAATGCCGGTGCTTGGTGACCTGTACGAAATTTTGAAAACCTCCAAGGAAACGATGCGCATGGCCCACATCCTAAACCGTCTGGTAAACGGCAGCGCCAGCACCTTCAATAAGCAGACCAATGTTCGGCTCGACAACAAGTACACTGTTTTGGATATTTCCTCCCTCACCGGAGACCTGCTCACCGTAGGTATGTTTGTGGCGCTGGACTTTGTTTGGGACAGAGCCAAAGCCGACCGTACAGAAGAAAAAGCCATCTTCATCGACGAGTGCTGGCAGCTTCTATCCGGTGCCGGTGCTGCTGGTGTAAGATTGGCTGGCGATTTCCTTTTGGAAATTGCCAAAACCATACGCGGTTACGGCGGCGCCTCGATTTTTGCAAGCCAGGATCTTGCCGATTTCTTTGACCTTGACGGCGGCAGATTTGGTAAGGGCATCATCAACAACTCCAAGACCAAGATCATTCTGAATCTGGAGGACGACGAAGCCCAGCGGGTACAGGAAGCCCTGCACCTGTCCGATGCTGAAACAATGGAGATCACTCACTTTGAAAGAGGTCACGGTCTGATTTCTACCAATAACAACAATATTATGGTGGAATTCAAAGCCAGCCCTCTGGAAAAGGATCTGATCACTACCGACCGCCGCGAGCTGCGTGAAATCGTAGAGCGAAAACGCCGTGAACAATCCACATCTGCCGAACAGCAGATATAACAATTTGAAAAGCGAGGTGATTCCCATGTGCAACTTTCCTGCCAGACGCCGCTATGCGTCTGCTTTGCGTCTGTATTACGCCTAAAAGCCAGTTTTGCCAACCAGATCATCTTTTGGCTTACACTGACTGGCTTTCCTTCCTATTTTAATGCGTCTTGAATACGCCTATATTACGCCATTGGAGGTGATACCCATGAAGACCAGGGCTGAAATCTATGGAAATGAAGCTGCGGCTCTGCTGCGGATCGTCACGATGTATCCCGGTCTCAATATGCAGCAGCTTCTTTGCTTTCACCCTGGCAAAGAAGAAATCATCAAGACCCTGCTCTCCCATCTGCAAAAGCAGGGCCGTATTTTTCAAACTGATACAGGCGGTTACTTTCCGTCTGGTTGGGCAGCAAAATCAGACAGCTCCCTGATACGGGCTGCCTGGGTACTCTTGGATTTTATCGGGCAGGTGGAATACCATGCTCCCGGTGATTTTCCGGTCAAGCTTATCTTCTTTGCAAACGGTGAACTATACGAAATCGTCTACGCAGCTTCCGGCCAGGAGGCCCTGATCAACCATGCGCTTCGGGATGACCGCAGCGGTGGACGCCGCATCATTTTGGTCGATAATCCGGAAGACATTCGCCGCATTGACTGCCCTGGCATTTCCGGTTTCTGCACCGTGGATGCGGCGGGCCAGGTGCATTACTTTAAGAAAACAGGAGGAACTTGATTGGAACGAAAAATCATCTCACACCGAATCGGAAGCATTCTTGATGATATATCCCGTTTGAGCAATGCTCTTTACGCGATGGATACCACAGATATTCAGCGCTATCCGGACAACTATGAAGTCTTATCCACTGATGCCGCCCTGCGGGCAGAGAAAATTGCCTGCAGGCTGCGGCATTTGATATATTCCAGCACCACTATCCGCAAAGGCGATTACCTGACATCCGCCGGTATTGTACACGGAATTGAGGTTGTCTATGAGGACGGTGTACTGGAGGTCACCCTGCCCGGGCTACTCCCAAAACGCAAGCAGAGGCAAAACACTGAGTTTCTGCTCGATCCGTTCTACTTCTCATTGGAGCAATACGCCAAAGAGCATCCCATGCCCCACTTCAGCGATTGTGTGGTGTGCTTTACGCAGGTTTATGACCAGTGCCTTCCCACCCGACGTATCCGTGACTACGACAATCTGGAAGAAAAGCAGCTTCTGGATGTTCTCTCCACCTTCGTCATGGCTGACGATACCGGCCTGCTCTGCGACGCCTACAACACCGCTGCGCTGGGCGAAAAGGACTGTACCAGAATCAGTGTCATGGAAAAAAAGCGGTTTCCCGCCTGGCTTGCTGAGCATGAAAACACCCTAAAATCCATCTCGGATTTTTGAGCATTTTCAGCCATTGCTTGTCCGACCTGCCGCAACATCGTATTTTGCCCCGGATTTCGGGGCTTTTTTCTGTCGTTACACCACGGATTTTTACCGAAGTTCCTTGCAGTCTCGGTAAAAGCCACACACCACAAGGAGGTGATCACTTGGGAAATTCCCACAGCCAGACACGATGGCGTACAGGCTTCTCTCTCTGACTGCCATCTCCGGCGAGTTCCCCACAGACCAGCTTAACAGACTTCCCGGCAGTCCATATTATCTGGAGTCTGTTGTCACTGCACTGAAAAAAGACGGGCTGCTGCGTACCTATTACCGGGATAAACTGCGCGGCTACCGTCTGGGGCCGCGAGCCAAAGCCACTCTTCTGGAAAGCCGGCCGGACAGGTTTGCCAGCTACCTGACAGGAGATACCGACACCAACCGTTTGAAATGCGAAATTGACCGAAGACTCCGGCTACACCGCCTGGCAGAAACCTATGTAACCATGGATAATGCGGGTGTATGTGTGTATCGGGATGAAAAACCGGCAATTTTTGCGCCGGATGGTTACGCTGACGGCAGGATTGTCTATCCTGCTTTTTTCAGTTCCAGAGAAGTGAAAGAAATGGGGATCGACACCACGAAGATCCGCAGTTCCCGCTCCACTGGAATACTCCTTGCGCCCTCCGGCATCTTCGTGACCTACAACAGCAGCAGCGCCCTGATGAAGTGGCGCTACAAATCGGAAATGCGGGTCAAGGCATTGATTTGGAGCGTAATCTGCCAACAGCGCCTGTCCCCACAGTTTCGCCATGAGGATGTTCATGGACTGATTCTGGGCAACAGCATGGATCTGGCTTACCAGATTTTGACCAGCACCGGAGGACGCAAACATGATTTCTTCATGCTGGATGGCAGCTATGAGCATTTTCTTTATCTTACCAACAACCATCAGGGGGAGGTGATACTTGCACTGCTGTGCGACCCTGTGAAAACTGCGGAGCTGGACCGCATTCTGCTCCAAGGTCTTACTGCGAGGCAGCCCGGACTGGCTATTGAGCATGACGGTGTTTCACCGGATGGCTCACCAGTCCTGTTTGGCTATTTCTGCGATCTGCCCCGTATCGCACGCTTCAACACCTCCCTCGAACTATCCGAGCGCCCAGGCACACTGATCTGTTTTGACTTCCAGGCAGAGGTACTTCGCAGCTACTGTGGTTCCCGGGTGCGCTTCCAGACCATTGATTTCACAAAATTCGAGGGGAGGTTGTTCCCATAAACAAGAAAAAACTGATCGTAAGCCTGATTGCAGCGCCCTTTGCCATTCTTGCGATTCTATACGCAGGCGGCTTTCTGGCACAGCTTTTGGGTAACTATGCAACCTGGAAACAGGGCGGCGGTATTCCCGGCGACGGTACTTCACCGCTGGCCGCTTCGCCCGACTTCCTTCTCTGCCTTTCCTCTGTGCTCAGACCGCCTTATGGCGTGTATGGCATTTTGATCTGCATTGGCTTGTTAGCAGTGCTGCTCATCATGGTCATGCGCATGGGATATGGTGATGCCGGTGAGTATGATGAAGACCGCAATTTCTCCTACTCCGCCAAAGGCACTTATGGCACCTCCGGCTGGATGTCCCGCAAAGAAATGTCCGGCGTACTGGATCTGGTGCCCGATCTGCGCAAACACAAGGGTGTTGTACTGGGTATGCTGGATGGCAAAGCAGTCTGCATACCGGAAGATACCAGAATCAACAGTAATCTGGCAGTCTACGGCGCCAGTGGTTCCATGAAAACCCGTTCGTTTTGTATGAACCGTATCCTTCAGGCCACTGTCCGAGGTGAAAATGGCGCCGGAGAATCGTTGATCATCTGCGATCCCAAATCGGAATTGTACGAGAAGTCAAGCGAATTTCTCCGCAGCCGGGGCTATTGTGTCAAGGTATTCAACCTCGTTTCGCCTGAAAACTCAGATTCCTGGTGTTGCCTTGCCGAAGTTGAGGGACAGGAACTAATGGCCCAGCTTTTTGTAGATGTCATCATCAAGAACACCACGAACAACGGCAAGAGCGACCATTTCTGGGATGCCTGTGAGATGAATCTGCTCAAGGCCTTGGTACTGTATGTGGATCAAGGCTATGCGGAAGAAAACCGCAACATTGGCGAAGTCTACCGGCTGCTGACTCTCAATGGGGAATCCCAACTTGACACATTGTTCGAGGCGCTTCCTTCCACGCACCCTGCCAAAGCACCCTACAGCCTGTTCAAGCAGGCCAGCGACACAGTGCGAAGCGGCGTGATTATCGGTCTGGGCAGCCGCCTGCAGGTATTCCAGTCTGAGCTGATCAAAAAAATTACCGCTAAGAATGAGATCGATCTGGAGCTTCCGGGTCAGCAGCCCTGTGCCTACTTCCTCGTTACCAGCGACCAGGACAGCACCTTTGATTTTCTGGCCTCGCTGTTTCTATCTTTCTGCTTCATCAAACTGGTGCGATATGCAGACCACAACTGCGAGGGCGGCAAACTGCCTGTGCCTGTCCATATCCTTGGGGAAGAACTGACAGCGTGCGGCACGATCCCCGACCTCTCCCGCCGGCTCAGCGTAATACGCTCCCGGAATATCTCCATGTCCTGTGTGTTCCAAAATCTCGCAGGATTGCAGAACCGATACCCGCAGAATTTGTGGCAGGAGATCATTGGAAACTGTGACGCGCAGTTGTTTTTAGGCTGTACAGACCAGCTTACTGCCGAATTTATTTCTGCCAGGACAGGGCTTGCCTCCGTAGCAGTATCCAGTAAGTCCAAACAGCTGGGCACCTGGCGTATCTCCAACTATACACCGGAGTTTCGTGAGACCTCTGGTGTTGGAAAACGCCCTGTACTTACTCCTGATGAAGTCCTGCGGCTCCCGCTGGATCAGGCGCTCATCATCATCCGTGGCAAGAAGGTTCTGCAGGTAGACAAAATGGATTACTCCAAACACCCGGAAGCCAAGTACCTGCGTTCCTGCAAAGCATCTGCCCATGTACCGGAATGGCGCCGCTTGGAAGAAGAAGCCGCCAAAACACCGCAGCCCGCGCCGAAACCGGCTCCTGCAGCAAAGAAGCCGGCAAAGCGCAAAGCCACCAAACCGGCATCCCCCACGGATAAATCACCCAAAGAGGCTCCGGCCCCCAAATCTGCCGGTACGCCGGAAGGCATTATCACCACAGACAAGGATTCCATCCTGTCTTAAACAAAACTATCAAATTCATAGGAGGTTTTAATCTATGGCAACCAAGAAAAAAGAACTTCTGGAACAGGAGGCTCCTGTTACCGAAACCGTTATGTCGGAAGGCGAAACTCTGCCGGCCGATACTGCTCAACCTGAATCCCTTCCTGCTGATACTGGCAATAGTCTGGATTTGAACGAACTGCTGGGGCAGATGGATCAGCCCCTGGAGGACACCTCTGCCGAATATATGGCTGAAGATCCCCTTCCTGAACTCACCGAGGAGGAAATGTTCGGAGATACGCCTGCTGAAACAGACGATCAAAGCGCTGCTCCCACTGATATGCCGGAAGACTTTGATGTGCAGCCGCCTGATGTTTACGAAGATAACGCCGACGCTGTGCAGGAACCCCCTGCATCTCCCAAGCCCAAGCGTACCAGCCGAAAGAAGAAAGAAGCTGCTGCTCCTGAAGAAACTGTCACAGAGGAAGTCCCTGCCGAAACAACAGAGTCGGCGGATACAGCCGACTCTATTCTTGATACGGAGGAACCTGCTGTGGAGCCTGATGTTCCTGTCGTGGAAGAAGCTGCCGCTCCTGCCCCTACTCCTTCTCCTCCCCAGCGCCAGCCCCGCCCCCAGCGCGGCGAGGCCCCCGTCCTTACCATCCGCAGCCGGGATGATGTCGAGACTGCCGAAGACCGTGATGATGTAATCTGGCATGAGATCCATAATGCCTACCGCACCCGCAAGATCATCACCGGCAAGCTGGGCGGCATTGAACAGCTGGACAACCGCAAGACGGTGGCAGTTGTGGATTACAAGGGGTTCCGTGTCATTATCCCTATCAAGGAAATGATGATCAATCTGGGCCGCAGTCCTTCCGGTCAGGAATACGCCGACCTTATGCTGCGCCAAAATAAGATCCTTGGCAACATGCTCGGTGCTGACATTGACTTCATCGTGCGTGGTATCGACTCCAAGACCCGCAGCGTAGTTGCCAGCCGCAAGGAGGCCATGCTGCGCAAACGCCAGATTTTTTATCTGGATACGGATGCTGCCGGTATGTACCGTATCTATGAGGGCCGCATCGTCCAGGCGCGTGTGATTGCAGTGGCCGAAAAGGTTGTGCGCGTGGAAGTTTTCGGCGTTGAAACCTCCATTCTTGCCCGTGACCTTGCCTGGGACTGGATTGGTGACGCCCATGAGCGTTTTTCCGTAGGCGACGAGGTGCTGGTCCGTATTCTCAGCGTGCGGCGCAACAGTCTGGAGGACTTGGGCATCAAGGCTGACATCAAGAGTATTTCCGAGAACACCGACAGGGACAACCTGCAGAAGTGCCGTATCCAGGGCAAGTATGCCGGCCGTGTCACAGATGTCCACAAGGGCGTTGTCTATGTGCGTCTCTCCAATGGTGTCAATGCGGTAGCCCATTCCTGCTATGACTACCGGATGCCCGGCAAAAAGGACGATGTATCTTTTGCCGTCACCCGTCTGGATATGGAGCGGGGTGTGGCCGTAGGTATTATCACTCGGATCATCCGTCAGAACCTGTAAGCAAAACAATGCCAGGGGAGCAGATAAACCACTGCTCCCCTGGCTAATTTTTGTCCACAGTTTTGTTTCATATTGCACTTACTCAAGCGCAAGCAATACCTCTCCGAGTTTCTTCCACTGCTCTACCACAAAATCAAAAGACAGTGTATCTTCTTCCGCAAAAACATAGTTACGTTGCATATTCTGATAGTCCTTACGAAGTGCTTCATTATCAGAAAACCCTCTGAGCAACTGAAAATCAGAAAACTTCTTTTCCGCCAGATCACTGCCTGTTCTTCGGGTCTCTTCCAGTCTTTTATATCCCAGCATCTCAAGGAATATCTGCTGATTTTGAATCATTTCCTGAATCTGCTTTAAGTCGAACATGACACTGACATCGTAAAGATGTTTTGCCACATCAAAATACATCTTACGCTCATAATAGAATTCAGCAGCAAAAATCTTGTCGGCAAAAATCCTCTCTAACCGAATCGTGTTAATCATAAAAGGGACAACATCATATTGTGACCGAAGAATATTTCGCTGTTCTTCGGTGGCATAGGTGTAAAGTATCGGTTCAATTTCAAGTGGTGTAAAAGGCTCGCTGACAGTAAAAGATGTACCTTCTACTTTGACATATCCAAACCGTTGGAGCGGATCATCCGTGTCAATGCCTACAAGTGGAGTGTAATCATAGACAGTTGTGATACTACCTTTCCGATCATCTTCGAGATCCTTTCTGGATGTGCGTGGCAAGGCCTGATATTTCTTTGTTGCCATCTCCAGCCGTTTCTTAGCCTGGCTGTTACTGCAATTATCGATGCACACCGTCAAGTCAATATCCTCTGAAAACCGGCGGATACTTTTCTGTGCTTTATACAGGGCTGTTCCACCTTTAAAATAGGCTGGTAATGTTACCTGTTTCCCTGCCAACTCCCTCAACAGTAGCGTAACATAATAGTCCTTCTCCAAAATATCAGCCCGAATGCTACTATCCTCATGGATTAAATTGATAATATTCAAAAAAGCAAATTTATCCTCGTGCAGTTTCATAACTACCCTCCAACAAAATGTCTATGGTCCGAAGCAAAGTTTTTTGACCATAATATTTTCTGGCCATCAGAATCAACATCTCAGTTTTCAATGTAAATTCCTCAACAGTAGCTCTTACCACATCAATCGGCTTTGCAGTATCTACTGGCGCCATATCCAGTTCTCTGATTGCATCCAAAATTTGCAGATATCGAAAATTTCCAGAATTAACTACAATAGGCGGTTTCCGAATCTCAATCTGCATTCCTTCGGGAATTCGTTTTGTATGCAGGTTGGTTGCAATGCATCTCCTTTTTGGCATTTGAGAAACAAGACCAATACGATTTAATGCAGACAACCCTGTTTCATATCCAATTATCTCGTTTTCTTTCCGAAGTAACTGCTTACAAAAAAGTGTTTCTTTATCTGGAGTATAATATCCAAATGCTGTTTTTACTCTCCTGCAGTAAATTCCTTTGGTTAGGCGCATAATCTGCCCCTCTTTTTCAAGCCGAGCCATATTTACATTGACTGTCTTTTTTACCATCGCTGTATCAAGTAAAAGCCGTTCCGCCACATACTCTGCGACTTGTTCGGTTGTAATTGTTTGATCTGGCTCCAGAGCAGTCAGATACTGCATGATCAAATCCCGGTACTTTATCTTTTCCATACAGATCTCCTTTCTGTTGCGCTTGTTATTATAATACTCATTTTTCCTTCGTTTTATGTATTCATAATAACACTTTTTCTTGTTGCAGTCAATGGGAGGAAGAAAAACAGATATACTCCAAGACCAGCTTCTCATTTTCAGTTAGTTTTGTCGCTGTTGCCCCCTTTAGCACATACTATCAGTATATGCGTCTCTTTCTAAACTTCCCAATACATAATTTTATCTTCTATATGCGTTTATTTTTCACGAAAATACAGTTATAATATATATAATCGAGGATTTAGGAGGCAATTTTATGCTGATTCAGTTTCGTGCAGAGAACTTTCTCTCTATCAAAGGCAGTGTCGTATTATCCCTGCTTGCCAGTAAGGATAAAGAGCATCCGAAGCATCTGATTGTGAATGGAAGCAAACGGTATTTGAAGTCTGCCGGAATTTACGGAGCCAACGCTTCCGGGAAGTCCAATGTCCTTCATGCATTCTGGTTCATGGTAAATTATGTGCTGACTTCGCATAACCAGCAGCTCCACAAAGCCATCGAACGTTCGCCTTTCAAGTTTGACCGTGAAACACCCGTCCGCCCCAGCAGCTTTGAGGTCATCTTCACCGCAAATGGCATCCGATACGCGTATGGCTTTTCGGTAACAGACAAAGTTGTTATTGAAGAATACCTATATTACTATCCCAATGGCAGGCAGGCGATCATTTTTGAGCGGCAAAACACAAACGATTTTCGTTTTACTGTTGATGTCGATGAACAAAGCATGCTCAAAAATCGTACTTCACCTAACAAGCTCTATCTGTCTGTTGCATCAAACTGGAGCTATTCCAAGGTAATTCCTGTTCTGGAGTGGTTTGCTTCCTGCCGGATCATCACGAAACATTCTGCTGCAGATGCTTATGAACTTGAAGCAGAACAGCTCAAAGACGATGGCTACCGGCATATGATCGCCTCTATGTTGCGTAGCGCAGATTTTGGTATACAGTCCCTTCAAATGCGTGATTTAGAACCCGCCACTTCTCAGCAGGGCGATATTTTCACCAATATTGAGGCCATTCACACGGTACAAGACACAGAGGGAAATACTTCTTCCTACACACTGAATATGGCAGAGGAATCCGATGGCACCAACAGTTATTTCAAACTGATTGGTGTGGTAAAAAAGGTGCTGGATGAAGGAACACTCCTTATAGTAGACGAACTGGACGCTCATCTGCATCCCCTCCTGACAAAGCATCTGGTCTCGCTTTTTAACAGCGTGGAGTTCAATCCAAATGGAGGCCAGTTGATTTTCACATCACACAACACCAATCTTCTTGACTTGGATGTGCTGAGGAGAGATCAGATCTGGTTCACCGAAAAAGATGAACTGACCGCTGCTACCGATTTGTTTTCCCTCCAATCTTTTTCTATCCGCAAAGATACCAAAATTGAGAAGGGGTATTTGATCGGCCGTTATGGTGCGATTCCTTTTATTAAGGGTGGGCTGTAATTGGCACAAAATTGTCTCTACATTGGCACAGTCCTGCCCTTTCGCCGTAAATCCATATCTGTTATACTTGGTACAGTCAAAACTTTGCATAGCAGCCGCTCCGGTTTGGAGCGGCTGTTTTCAATTTCAGTAAAGGTGGTGGTTTCTATTCTCTTTCAAAAAGCCCGGAAGGTGCTGAACAACGAGCGGGGCGAGGCCAACTATTTCAGTACGGTGGTCTTCATCTTCATCGCTGTCCTGCTGCTGGCCTTCATTATTGACCTGTTCAGCATCATTTCCACCAAGCAGGAACTTGACCATGCCGCCGATCAGATGGTCAAACAGATCCAGCTTTCCGGCGGCGTCAACGGCGAGACCGATGAGCTGTTTGAATTTTTGAGTTCTCAGATCGAAGGAGCCGAAAATATTTCCTACTCCATTGACGCTACCTACACATCACCCAGGCCATCCGGTATGACAAATGCCATCCAGTTGGGCACCCCCTTCTTCATTACTATCGAGGGAGATGCCAAACTGGGCGGGTTCTGGAATTTTGACCTGGTAAACATTACAGTGGTTGCCCGCGGCAGCGGCGTCAGTGAGCACTACTGGAAGTGAGGTGACCTATGAAACGCATATTCCTGCGACTGAAACAGCCGCTGCGAAACGAACGGGGCGAGATCACCTTTTTCGCCTGCTTTTTTGTAGTAGGCATCGTGATGCTGATTTCCTTCCTGCTCCTGTACGCTTCCATACGGATCACCTGTATCAACATCCGCAACGGCGCTAAAATGGAGTTAAATAACCTTAGCGGCACGATTTATGCAGATACCTACCGTTCCCAGCGTGAAACCAACTTTGAAGAGTACCTAAATACCCTTTACTCCAGCAGTGACTATACCGACATGCTGGAGGCTACAGTGGCAGGCGGCCTGGACTCCAAGATTCCGCTTTCAACGGAGGATTACAAGGTTTCCGACATCAGCCTGGAGTTCAATGTAGAGAATGGACGGGTTGAGTACATCTTCTACTGTGATGTGGAATTCTATGTGCGGATGTTCGGTCACAGTTATCCGGCTATCACCCAACGGGTGGAGCTGACAGGCTACCACAACACAAAATTCTAACCATACTGTTGAAAGCCCGGCACGTTATACCGTATAGGCTTTATATAACAGCAAAAAAGGAGTGTATGTAAAATATGAAAAAGTTTTTCCAATCCAAAGGCTTTATTGTTTCCTCGCTGGCTCTTCTCTGCATCACTATTCTGGGCGTCTGCTGGTTCGTAAGCCGCGACCGTACCGGAGATTTCAGACCAGATGAATCCCCACCCAGCAGCGTCACCGGCGATTGGTCAGATGGCGGCACGCAGACAGATGGTGATAATGGAGCAGATGCTTATGC
>NZ_CALADU010000072.1 GCF_937890665.1 uncultured Subdoligranulum sp. | reverse complement strand
ATCGAAACGCCGGTCCTGCTCAACGAAAGCAAGAAATACGGCACCGAGGACCGCGTCTTCATGTTTACCTCTACCAGCAAAATCACCTTCCCCGGCGCAGGTGTTTCGGCCTTTGCTTGCAGCGAAAATGCAATGAAGTATGTGTGCCAGCGCTTTTCGGCCATGATCATCAGCTACGACAAGATGAATCAGTTGCGGCACGTTCGCTTCCTCAAAAATAAGGAAGGTGTTCTGGCGCATATGGCCAAGCATCGCCGTCGTCTGGTGCCCTGCTTCGATGCAGTTAAGACCACCTTTGCAGAGGAACTCACGCCCTGCGGTGATATTGCCCATTGGACCAACCCCAAGGGCGGTTATTTCATCAGCCTGTATGTTATGCCCGGTTGTGCTAAGCGTGTGGCGCAACTGTGCAAAGACTGCGGTTTGACCTTGACCGGCGCAGGTTCGGCCTATCCTTACCACAAAGACCCCGACGACTCGCATCTGCGCATTGCGCCGACCTATCCGAGCCTCGATGAAGTCGAAACCGCTTCGGCGCTGCTGTGTGTCTGCGTGCGTCTGGCTGTGGTAGAAAAACTGCTGGCAGATCAGCAGTAACTTGTGTATCCCGCCCGTCGGCACGGGCATATTTTGGAGGTTTGTATGAACAAGAGAGGGAAGTCATGGCCGCTGTTCGTCGTGGCAATTTTGATTGTTGTGTTTTCCCTTACGGCAATCTTCGGTGTAAGTTATCAGTATGGTGACACCAAAAATGTCTACGTGAAGGGTGCCTCAGACATCCGCTTTGGTATTGATATCCGCGGAGGCGTGGATGTTACCTTTATGCCAGACGGCGACGTAGATGCCACCCCGGAACAGATGACCGCAGCCAAAACGGTTATTGAGGATCGTCTGGTAGGTCTCGGCATTACGGACTACGAGAGCTATGTGGACAGCAACAAGGACCGTATCATCGTCCGTTTCCCCTGGAAAACGGGGGAGTCTGATTTTAATCCTCAGACCGCGATTGATGAGATTGGCACCACTGCAAAAATGGTGTTCCGCAAAGGCTCCACGGCAGACGGTGAAGAGATCCTTAGTGGTGACGACGTGACTTCCGCCAATGCAGCCTACAATGAAACCGAAGGCTGGGTTGTGCAGCTGAAATTTAGCAGTGAAGGCGCGCAGGCTTTTGCCGATGCGACCACTGAGCTGGCAGCCAGCGGCGACACAATCTCCATTTGGTTGGACGACGAAAACATTTCTACCGCTACGGTGGATGAAGCTATCACCGGTGGTGAGGCTATCATCAAAGGAAACTTCGACCAAGACAGCGCTGCTACACTGGCCAACCAGATCAATTCCGGCGCCTTGCCGTTTGCGCTTTCTGCCGAAAGCTACTCCACCATCAGTCCCACGCTGGGCGCTAAAAGTCTGGAAGTGATGGTGTTGGCGGGTATCGTTGCCTTTGTATTGGTAGCGATTTTGATGATTTTGCGGTATCGTCTGCCTGGTACCATTGCAACCATCTCTCTGTTGGGGCAGGTTTGCGCAACGCTGGCAGTGGTTTCTGGCTACTTCAGCGTATTCCCGGGTTCTACGTTGACGCTGCCCGGTATTGCCGGTATCATTTTGGGCATCGGTATGGGTGTTGATGCAAACGTCATTACCGCCGAACGTATCAAAGAGGAACTCTCTAAAAACAAGACTCTGGACGGCGCTGTCAAGAGTGGCTTTAAGATGGGTCTGACTCCCATTATCGATGGCAACGTTACCATTGTAATTGTGGCTGCTATTCTGATGGGCGCTTTTGGCCCGACGGATGGCTTCTGGGCCAAGGTGTTTAACCCGATTTTCTTCTGGTTTGGACCCTCCACGGCTGGTACGATCTATTCCTTTGGTTTTACCTTGCTGACCAGCGTTTTGCTGAACTTTGTGTTCGGCGTCTGGGCAACCCGCGTGATGATTCGCGGTGCTATCCACTGCAAAGCACTGCGTAATCCGTGGCTGTATGGCGGCAAAAAAGAGGGCGGCGCTGAGTATAAGACGCCTACCATCAATTTTGTGGGCAACCGCAAAAAGTTCTATACCTTCTCTTGCTGCATCATTGCCATTGTGTTGGTCTTTAGTGCTGTGTTTGGTGTCAGCATGGATGTAGAGTTCAAAGGCGGTTCTATGATTACGCTTGCCTATGAGGGGGAAGCGGATCTGGATGCGCTGAAGGCTACCATCGGTGAGGAGCTGAACCAAAACAATTTGACGTTGCAAACCGGCGCTGATATTTCGGGTGGTCAAACCTTGACTATTACGCTGCCGGGAAGCGAAACGCTGACCACCGATCAGTTGGATGGCCTGCTGACGACCTTGAATGAGGAATATCCGGAAAACGCCTTCCAGCAGAATGAGGTCAGCAACGTGGATGCTACCATTGGCAACGAGTTCCTTCTGAAGAGCTTGGTGGCTTTGGTTGCGGCCTGTGTCTTGATCCTTCTGTATGTGGCCTATCGTTTCCGTAGAATCGGTGGCTGGAAAGCCGGTGCAACAGCTGTTGTGGCCTTGCTGCATGATATGTTTATCATTTTCGGTGTGTTTGTGCTGATGCGCATTCCCTTGAACGGTAACTTTATTGCGGCTATGCTGACGATTCTGGGTTATTCCATCAACGACACTGTCGTTATTTATGACCGTATTCGCGAAAACAGTGCTTTGTTCAGCAAGAAGCAGATGAGTCTGAAAGAATTGGTCAATCTGTCTGTTAACCAGAGTTTCTCTCGTTCTTTGATGACCTCCATTACCACCTGTTTGGCCTTGGGCGTGATTTGTGTTGTGTCGGTTGTCTACCGTTTGGACAGCATCTATACTTTCGCATTCCCCCTGTTGTTCGGTATGATCAGCGGCGTATACAGCACGATCTGCATTGCCACACCGCTTTGGGTGGATTGGAAGCTCCACAAGAAGCGTGCGGCTAAAAAGAATGCCTAACCCCCGATAGAAGGAGGGAATGAGTATGAAATGTCCCTATTGCGGTGAAGTGGATTCCAAAGTGATTGATTCAAGACCTACGGAAGATGGCGAAAAGATTCGCCGTCGTCGGGAGTGCCTGCATTGCAAAAAGCGCTTCACCACGTATGAGATTGTAGAAACTGTTCCGTTGATGGTGGTCAAGAAAGATCACTCCCGCGAGGTATTTGATCGTCAGAAGCTGCTCAACGGAATGCTGCGTGCCTGCGAGAAGCGGCCGGTCAGTTACCAGCAGCTTGACGATGCGGTAAGCCGAATTGAGCAAGTGCTGCTCAATTCCTATGATCGAGAAGTCACCTCCATCCATATCGGCGATTTGGCTAT
Source organism: uncultured Subdoligranulum sp. (assembly GCF_937890665.1). The sequence continues at coordinate 16,387 of NZ_CALADU010000072.1, read as the reverse complement.
GCAGGAACTGAAAAAGATGGATGATGTCGCTTATGTTCGCTTCGCCTCTGTCTATCGCCAGTTCAGCGACGTTAACACCTTTATGGAAGAGCTGAAAGATATGCTGGATACCCGATCAAAAGCAACTGAAAAATGATTGCCGGATCTGCTGCGCTTGTGCGCGAGCTCTAGCGGTCTCAACTGCCAGATCGGAATGATTTTCTGCTGTTGTATAAGAGGGAATGGTTGCCAAAGTTTGGTTTAACTGATCAATTAAACTTCTTCGGATGAGAAGGATCCAAAAACGACTGTGTTCCTGTGCAGCAGCGGCAGCTTCTATAAAGCATTGCCGTGCTTGGGAATAGTTTCCCGCTTCTGCGCAGACAAAGGCAGTGTTTAAGTCCGTATCCAGTTGTTCGAGGGTGGTGTTTACATACCATCCCGAAAGGTACAGCAAAAAAGTCAGAGTGAAAAGCAGTGCGACTGCATACCAATTCCGATTCATAAATACTCCCTCTCAGGTCACCCATTTTTTGGGTGACCTTTTTTTGGTACTAATAATACATCTTTTCCGTTATAGAGTAAGATTAGAACCTGATGGCGCTGTAAACCATGTTCTTGCAAAACTTGATCAATCCAAGATTCTTCCAGATGGAGCGCCTCCAAGTTTTCTTGATAGAGGGCGTCATCCAAAAGGATCGGTAACATCGGTGCAGGGGAAGTGTCTTTCGGTTTGCACGCAGTGCTGATATGGCCGTTGGGCTCGACTACTGCCCAAAGAACCTCTTCGGGAGAAAAGATATCCTTCCCGCGTAGTGCTTCCATCAGATCACCGGCAGTGATGCGTAGCTGTATCAAAGCGGACTGCACAATCTCGCCGTTACGAATTACCGTGATGGGCTTCCCAAACAAAAGCCGTGCGTATTGCGGGTAAAGGCACGCAAGGGTAGAACTGAAAATCTCTAAAACCGTGAGTAAAAAAATCAGTATCAGGCTGGATAGAAGGGGCAGATCCGGCTCATCAATGCAAACCGAAGCTACATTAGAAACCAATAGCGTAGTGACCAGTTCAGATGGCTGCAGCTCTCCTAATTGGCGCTTTCCCATCAAACGCAGCGCAGCAATGACTGCCACATAAACGACAATCGTACGAAAAACAGCAGAAAGCATTCTTGTAAGTTCCTCATATTTTGGGCATTTTGGGCAAGACTACTTTTGAACGAGGTGGTCACCCATGCAGGAAAAGGCATTAAGCCTATCTTTACAGAAGAATTTAGAATTTCTAGAAAAAAGTTTTGGCGATTCCGGCGATTTCTATGCGAAGCAGCTTACCATTCGTGGGATTTCCTGTGCGATTGTAATGTTTACAGGATTGTCCTCACCCGAAAAGCTGTGCCATTTGGCATTGGATCTATTGGACCGGGAACCGATTATTTTTGGCGGTAGTGAAGAACTTTGCAATTATTTGCTGCGGCAGAGCCTTGTTCCCGCAGAACCAAACCCGGTGAAAGATTGGACCTCTTTTACGGAAATGTTGGGCAACGGGATGACGCTACTGCTGATGGAAGGTTGTGCACAAGCGGTCGTTTTCTCCACGCAAGAGATGCCGCAGCGCTCCATCAGTACGCCCACCGGAGAAGGCAATATGCGTGGTTCCCAAGAAGCTTTTACGGAGCTTTTGCGCAACAATCTGTCCCTCTTGCGGCGACAGTTCCGTTCCGGAACGTTGGTGGCGGAAATCGCAACAGCGAAAACGCGTGTTAAGACAGAATATTGTCTTTGTTATGATCGTTCGTTAGCGCCCAAAGAAACCATTGATGCGCTGCGAAAGCGTTTGCAGGAAATTGAATTGCCGATTTTGCTGGACAGCGCGTATTTTGCGTCGTTTTTAAAGCAGGATAAACTCAACCTTTTCCCGGCAGCGGCTTACACAGAGCGTCCGGCCACCGCCTGTGCGCGTCTGTGTGAGGGAAAAGCGGTTGTATTGGTTTCCGGTTGTCCCTATGCACTGGTCGTGCCCAGCTTTTTTGCGGAACACTTTGAATGTTTGGACGACTATGCTTCTGGCGCAGTGTTTTCTGGTCTGATTCGCATTCTCAAATATCTTGCGTTTTTACTTGCGGTGTTTGGACCGGGGCTCTATGTAATGGCCGTCGCTTTTGCTCCGGAAATTATTCCCATTCAGCTCCTCACAAAATTGGCACAGGCAGAAACATCTACACCGCTTCCACCTATGCTGGAAATGTTAGGCGTGACCCTTCTTTTAGAGATTGTGCGTGAAGCTGGGCTGCGGGCACCGCAGTCTATCAGTCATACCGTAAGTCTTGTTGGCGCCTTGATTATTGGAGAAACCGCCGTATCTGCCGGCATTGTGAGCGTACCTGTATTGACGATGGCTGCAGCTGCTACTATCGCCACATTGGCTGTTCCTTCGCTTTACGAGCAATCCATCCTGTTTCGGTTTGCAGTCATTCTTTTGGCTGGCTTTTTTGGAGTTCTGGGGTTGGCTTGCGCTGCACTGATCATTTTGGCTATGGCCTGCGGCAGTGAACCATTCGGTTATGATTACCTTTATCCTTTGATGCCACTAACTCGCACTACTTGGCAGGATGGCTTTGTGCGTAGCATTTGGTCAAAACTGGCGCAATCGGGGGAGGTGATTGGTAAAGATGAAGCGTGAATGTCCCAGTCTTTTAGCAGCTTTGACAGTGGGCGTGTTGGTTAACGTTTTGCTCCGCAGTCAAAGTGCTTATTGGCCACGTGTGGGAGCTATGACTGCCTTATTTTGTGCGCCGCTTCTTGCCATGATTGGCGGGCTTTTTGCCAAGGCTTGGCACTGCGGTCCGAGTCCGGTTATCCGTCTTTCTTTTGCGTTGTTGCTATTTTATACTTCGGCTTTGGAGGTGCTGCATTTTTGGAATCTGGCTCAACGACTGTATCCGGGAACACTATCTCTGACTGTCGTCTGTCTGACATTGTTGCTGCCGCTTGTTTATCTGCGTCGGGTGTCAGCCATCTCTCAAACAGCTCACGTCGTTTTGTGCTTGCTGATTTTGGCGACCGCTTTTATGTTGTTGACCATATTACCAAGGCTGCATATAACTAACCTTCAAAACCAGCCCTTGCAAATTTCGGACTATGTGACCGCAGCCAAGGAACAAATGATTTTATATCCAGAATATCTTCTTCCTGCCTTATGGCCGCAGCGCGACCAAAAGAGGCGGCATCCATTGCTGCGGCTGTCGCTGCTTGCGCTTTTGTTTGATGTAGCAATTCATTTTGTATTGGAACTTTTTTACGGAGCTGCTTTATCTATGCGCATGGATCCTCTCCACGCGGTAGCGCGCTGCGGCGCCTTGTCGGTATTCAATCGTTTGGAAAGTCTCCAGATGATTCTGTGGGTTATGGCCATCACCATCAAATTGGCGCTCTATTTGTATGGGATCTGTCTTTTACTGGACCAAAAACAAACAGGAAATACAGCGGTACCGTTACGTGTTTTCCCGTTATATGCAGGCGGCCTATTGGTGTTATGTGCGCTTCTTCGTAAATCCGACATGGAGGTTGCCATGCAGATTAGAAATTTACTCACATGGGGATTTGCATGGTTTGTTGGGATGGGAGGTGCTGCCACATGGCTATGTCAAAAAGTAAAGCCTTGCTCTTAAGGAGTTGTTTACTCATGAGTTTGTTGTTAAGCGGTTGTGGTGGTCAAGCGCTTTCTGACCGTGAAATCGTTCGCGGTATATTTTTTACCAAACAAGACAATGGTTATTCAGCTTGCTTGGTATTAGCCGATCAAAACGCAGAAATAGGGAAGCAAGAAAATAAAATTGCCGCAGCAAAAGGTTCCACACCGGCACAAGCATTGCAGTACGCGGAGCAAAGCCTGTACGGAGATGTATATTACGGCCTTTTAGATTTGGCGGTTTTGCCGTGGGATACTGACTGGCAAACTGCGCAGGAAATTGGGGAATTACTATACGAGAACGCACAACCGGCACCAGAGCTATCTGTATTTTTGCTTGGTTCAACCCCTATCGAGAGTTGGACCAAAGAAGCGCCTGCTTTATACAAAAGTCTAAAAGCGGTGGAGCAGACTTACAAGGTGCATTGCGGGCTGCAACAGCTATTTGCCCAGCAGAATGTTTGCGGTGTACCAGCATATGCATCAACAGGTGGTTATTCTTTTGCCTTTTTGGCGCGTGGTACAGAACCGATCTACTCAGACGACAGTCTTTCCGCACAGCTTGCGGCAATTTTATGTGGGCAAACAACTCATTTGCAAACGGTATATGCGGCAGGTTCTGCGGTATGCAGTGCACGCGTACAGATGGTTGTAGAGAACAACTGTATACAGCTCCATCTGCGTGACATCGAATGGCAAGACCTGACAGCATCGCAACGGGATCTACAAGCGTTGCTGCGTGCAGAACTCCAAAAAGATTTTACAGATCTATTGCCTCCTATTCAGGAGGCACAGGTGGATCCTTTTCATCTGGACTTTTGGCAAGCTTGTCTTTATGGCCCCGATGCAGAAATTTCGACGCCGCAGTTGGAAGTCTTTTTTGCATGAAAAATACCGATCCATTCTTTTGAAATGGATCGGTATTATTGTATGCGTTATTCCGTCAACGTGGATGGACGCGCAATATTGATCAAATTGGTATCGGCAATGAAGGTCTGGAAATTGTACAAAATCAGGATTTCATCATAGCCTTCTTTTGCGATGGTGGAGTCCAAGCCATACCGGAAATTCCGGAAGTCTATTACACCGATTTTGGCATAATTTTCGGTTAGGTAGGGGACAAAGCTATTAGCATAACTGTCTTTGACTACGAGAATACTTCCGGTGCCATTTCCTTCAATTACGGAATAGCCATTATTGCCATCCAAAAACGCAGCATATTTGTCCCGAGTTGTAAATTTATCGGTGTTGATGAGATTCTCGGTGGACACTGGCTCAAACTCTGCTTCCCCGATGGTCTGGAAAATTGTCATCTGGTTATCCAACGGGTAATAGGTGATCGAATCGTTTTCTACGTTCCAAAGCCGGGTGGCAGAATAATGGGTCCCTTGAAAATCATCAATGGTTACGGCTTCGTGAGCATTGGTATCAAAGGGAGTAAGTCCTTTCAGAGCACAAAACTGTTGGTAGGCCAGATAGGCACCCGCAGGGGTCCAGTGATGGTCGGTTTTAAAATAAAGATACTGATCTTTATTTTCCGTAAACGTGGTACGCAAATCTAAAACCGAAGCCGTAGTGCCTACTTTGGCAAAGATTTCATCCAGCATTCCGTCTTCGTTCACCATGGGGGCGCCGATAGGAAGTTCTTCGGAATAGATCACGCTGGCAGAGGGGGCCAACAAAAAGGTGACCTTGCCCGGATATTTAGCGGCGAACTCCGTAACCGCGTTCACATTTTTCTCCAACTGCTTTTTGGTGCTGTCTGACACGGTAAACAATTTCGTGAACATCCAGTGGTCTTTTCCCAGCAGAATTCCGCCCTCTTCCACTTTTTGAAAAGCCACTTCATCGATGGCTCGTTGGGTGTTGATCCATTGATCTCGCATCATAAATTGATCTTGCATCCAGTTGGAAAAAGAAGTTTGCCAACTTCCATCTAAAAGACCGGATAGCGTAGGGGGAGACAGCTTTGCGGCATTTCGATTCTCCAGCTCGATCAAAGTGCGTTTCGGCCAAATTAAATTGATAAGAGAGATACCGAACAGCAATACCGCACAGCAGACCAGTAAAGGGTATCCCGCCCGTCGGCCAGCTTTTCTATAAATCGTTTTCGACATACGGTTCCCCTCCTTTTTAGAAGTTTGCATACAGTGCGGTAGAGTTGGTGGCAGCGACGACATAGGCTATGCACAGCAAAGCCAACAACAGAAAGACGATGATCTTGAGCGGAGCACAGCGGCTGATTTTTTGCCATAGCCAACGCGGAAGAGCAGAAGAACATAGACAGCCCAGCACAAGAAGAACCCCGTAATTTCGCAGATAATACATGGCAGAAATACCGCTTTGCGGGGTAAACAATTTTTGTAAAAGCAAGCCTAATGGTGCGCCGGGTTGATTGGCTGTGAAAATGCCCCAGCCAAGTACCACAAAGAAGAGGGTGTACAAATGCGGCCAAACGCGCCCCTTTTGCAAATGCTTTAGCAAGAAAAGTTTTTCTATGGTCAATAGAACAAAGTAATACAGGCCCCAGCAGATGAAATTCCAACTGGCGCCGTGCCAAATTCCGGTGGCCGCCCATACCAGCAACATATTCAAGAGCTGACGCCCTTTGCCCTTGCGGTTGCCGCCTAGCGGAATGTAGATATAGTCGCGGAACCAACTGGACAGGGAAATGTGCCAACGCCGCCAAAATTCTGTGATGCTGCCGGAAATATAGGGCAAGTCAAAGTTTGCGGCGCAATCAAAGCCCAGCATAGCAGCCAGACCATTGCTCATCTCGCTGTAGCCGGCAAAGTCAAAATACAACTGCAAGGAATACGCCAAAATTCCCAGCCATGCCAGCGGTGTGGAAACATTGGCCAGTCCGACACCGTCGCTGCCGATTATATCGGTCCACAAGGCTCCGATCGAATCGGCTAAAATCACCTTTTTGGCAAGACCGAACACGAACAGTTCTATACCGTGTTCGATTTGGAGCAAACTACAACGCCCAGTATACTGGTGCAGCTGCGAAGCCATGTCCCGATACTTTACAATCGGGCCTACGATTAGCTGGGGGAAGAACAGGACATAGCACGCAAACGTGATGGGGTTCTTTTCGGCCTCTACCTTGCCGGTATATACATCTACTTCATAGCTGATAATTTTGAAGATGTAATAGCTGATTCCCAAAGGAAGCACATCACCGATATCCAGCGAGCTCAAACCAAAGTGGGTGATTTGATTCCATGTTTCAATTAGGAAATTGGCATATTTGAAATACACCAAAACGCCCAAATTGACCAAAATTGCCACTAAAGGCAAGATCCAGCCAACTTTTCTTGCCTTTGTGAGGAGCAGCCCCCACACATAGTTAAATGCTACCAAGCACAGAACCAGCGGCAGGAACGCTGTACCTGTCCAACAATAAAACAGGAGGCTTTCCACCAGCAGAACGGCATTCTTGGCTCGCCCCGGTGTTATGTAATATAACACCAGCGCTGCGGGCAAAAAGCAAAATAAAAACACAACGCTATTAAAGACCATGCGCACTCCTCTTTTGTTTAGCAATAAACGGGCCGTTACCAAAGCAGGTAACGGCCCGTAGGGGGTTGTTGCACTAGGGAAATCAGAAATTCAATGCCGTTTCCAGAGTTTGATCGATCTCGGTATAGTCGCCCACACCGACACTGGCAATCACCATCGCAACGTAGTTTCCGTTGGTGACAATGCGTGCCTCCTTGGCCAACGCCATTTTATCGGCAAATTCCACATACATATCATTGGCAGTCAGGCTCTCTTTATAGGCTTGCAATTCGGCCTCAACGTCAGCGACCTTTCCTTCTTTCGCTTGCGCCACAAAGACCAAGCCACAATCCGCCTGATTGTTGCTTACGTCGCCTTTGTAAGCAACAAGATTATCCAGCGTCAGCATCAACGTGTTCTCTACATCGAAGTCCGTATAGGTCAAAGGATTCTCGATGGGGTTGACGGCCTCCAGAGCGGCCACGGCGCTTTCCAGATTGGCGGTTTGCGCTTCTTCAGAAGATTCACTCTGCGCTTCCGAAGAGGCGGCGTCCGACGTTTCTTCCGAGCTCACCGTTTCCGACACAGAAGAAGTTTCGCTGGAGGAGGAAGCCTCGGACTCAGAAGCATTGGTGCAACCAGCCAAAAGAATCGCAGCACACAACAGGAACGGAAGTAATTTTTTCATGGGAAGAAATCTCCTTTGTATTTTCTCACAAGTCAATCTTGCATTGTTGTTGTGAAAGTGTCTCAAAAATCCCGGCACATCTGATCGGGATTCCTTATTAGGATACACTATTTGCGGCGCTTTTTCAACCCGTTTTCGTCGAAACCGGTACAAAAACCGTCCCGGTGATTGTAAATTTTTTGTGCTCTTGACAAAAGCGCTGCGTTTGCCGTACACTCCCAAATAGAAATGAACGGAAAGGGGAAAAGGGGGATGCGCAATTCTAAGGCCCGCGAGATTGCACTGACCGGAATGTTGTTTGCTTTGGCAATCGCACTATCTTGGTTGGAATCTTGTGTTGCGCCGCTTTTAGGATTAATTCCGGCTTTAAAACTTGGGCTTTCTAATATTGTAGTTATGTTCTCCCTCATTTTCTTGCGTACACGCACGGCTTGGATGCTAGTCGTATTAAAGGCGCTTTTTGCATTTTTGACCCGCGGCGCTACGGCAGGAATTCTTTCTCTTTGCGGAGGTGTGCTCTCCCTTTTCGTTTTATGGGGCCTTTTGGTTGGTCCCATACCGATCAGCGGCTATATTTATTGTATCTGTGGGGCTTTGGCTCACAATCTTGGGCAGTTGCTGGCGGCTTCTCTGATTTTAAGCAGCGCTATGGCGTTGGCTTATGCCCCGGTACTGCTGCTGGCGGGCATTGGGGTGGGAGCACTAAGTTATATTCTTTCCAGTGCTTTGTTCTCTGCATTGCCTAGTCTTCCAAACCAGCAGAAGGAAAAAAGGGATCCTTTTAAAAAATAAGATTTTTTCTTAAAAAATTGATAAATCCTATTGACATTGTAAGGATGCGAGGCTATAATAGAGCCAAAGACGCAGGAATACGTCTTAGGAGCTTAATTATTAAACAGGAGGCTATTCATTATGACGAAATATGTTTGCACTGTCTGCGGTTATATCGCCGAAGGTTCCATCCCTGAGTTCTGCCCCGTCTGCAAGGCGCCGGCTTCCAAGTTCATCGAAAAGAAGGACAACACCTATGTGACCGAGCATGTGGTTGGTATTGCCAAGGATGCTCCGGAGGAGATCCTGCAGGGCCTGCGGGAGAACTTCAACGGTGAGTGCAGCGAGGTTGGCATGTATCTGGCCATGAGCCGTGTTGCTGATCGTGAGGGCTATCCCGAGATCGCCGAAGCTTGGAAGCGTTACGCCTTTGAGGAGGCTGAGCATGCTTCTAAGTTTGCTGAACTGCTGGGCGAGGTCCTGACCGACAGCACCCAGAAGAACCTGCAGATGCGTGTGGACGCCGAGTGTGGCGCCTGCGCTGGCAAGATGGACATCGCCAAGAAGGCGAAGGAGCTGGGTCTGGATGCGATCCATGACACTGTTCATGAGATGGCGAAGGACGAAGCCCGCCATGGCCGTGGCATGCAGGGCCTGCTGGACCGTTACTTCAAATAATTTCAACCCCAAAGGGTTACAATCGGGCCGGAGCCAGTGCTCCGGCCCCTTTGTTATTCTTTAGTTATGCGCCGCGGCAGGCAAAAAAACGTCCTTGTTTATCGCAGGCCGCGTAAAAGACTTCTTTTTGCTGACCGATCCCGATGTTGTGCAGCTGATGAAACAGCCATGCCGTATCTCGGCCCGCTGCTTTTAGATTATCTTCCATCAATCTGCCGTCTAAGATCAAATCGTACCATGCACTGATTTCCTCTGGCTGGAGATGCAAGTCCTGCGGGCTGACTGGTCGGACTCGACTTTTGGGCAAAAAGCTGATTTGTCCGTTGTTTTCCAAGATTGCAGTTTCGATTTCATTGGGATCGAAATAGCCTGCAATGCGAGCTTGCCCCAAAAATTCGTTCAGATCAATGGTGGCCCGACGCAGGTTTTCTTTGATTATGACACCGTGATTCATCAAAATAACAGAGCGACCGCTCCAAAAGGTTCGCAGAGCGATACTTTTACAGGCAGAAACCTCTACCAACCAAGTGACGATACCGTATACAAGCAACGCGGTAAAAGGTCTGTACCAACTTTCCAAATTGGTGGCCATTTCTGCGGCGATAGAGCCTACGGTAACAGCATTTAGATAGTCAAAAGGGCTCATCTGCGCAATCTGACGCTTACCACCCCAGCGCGTGATTAAAAACATCATGCCCAAAGAAAAGAAGCTGGTCAAGACCACTTGGCCTGTTTCCTGAAAAAATTGCCCCATAGAATTTCCTCCCCATGCTTTTTATTGTGACCAAAGGCTTAACAGTTTATCCCACCCTCTTGCACTTTTTCGCAGAAAAAGTTACAATGAATACTACCTGTATGCATCCTAAAAACAAGGGGAGGCGGAACCGATTCGATACTTGTTTCTCATTAACCCCACTGCCGGCAAAGTAGGCGCAAGTGCGTTGCTTCTTCCACAGATTCGCGCTGCCGCTGAGCGGGTCGGCATTGTCCCCGAAATCCTTGTTACACGACACGCAGGCCATGCTCGAGAAATCACGGAAAGCTGTGCCGCGTCCAAGGAAGAGGTGCGCATCTATTCCTGCGGCGGTGATGGGACGATGAACGAGGTCTTGCAAAGTGCCGCCGGCCATGAGCAAATTTCTGTTGGCTGCATTCCATGCGGCAGTGGTAACGACTATGTAAGAAATTTTGGCAATCAATCTGATTTTTTGGATTTAGATGCCCAGTTGGCCGCCGTATCATTTCCGGTTGATTTGATTCTAACACCCCAAGGATATGGTATAGATATCTATGCGGCTGGTATTGACGCGCAAGTCGCCAACGGGATTCCCAAATGGCGCCGTGTACCGCTGTGCGGCGGTACGACTGCGTATACCTTGTCAATTTTGGAAGCGGTCTGCAGTTCCTTTCGCCATCATCTGCGGATAGAAGCCGATGGAATCTCTTTGGATGGTACATATATGATGCTGGCAATCTGTAACGCACAGATGTATGGCGGCGGCTATTGCGCAGCTCCTTACGCTAGTATGGATGATGGATTGCTGGATGTGGTTTTACTGAAACCCGTACCCCGTTTGCGGCTTCCCGGTCTTTTGAAAGGGTATCGCAAGGGTCTGCACCTCACGCCGTCCGGCGAAGTAACCCAAGCGTTTCGCCCGTATCTGACCTTTTTCCGTACAAAATGGATTGATATTCAGGTATTGGATCAGCAGCCGCTGATCACTACACTAGATGGCGAATGTTCGCCCCAGATGAAGCTGCACGCTGAGGTGGCGCGTCGCAGTGTTCGTATTTTGTTGCCGCCAAAACTCGCACAAAACACACCTGTATTACAGACAATGGGAGAGTAAGCATGTCTGAAAAAGTAAAAGTTAAAATCGCACGCAACGTGCTCCATCTGCCAGCCATTGCCTTACGGGGGCTGGTTGTTTTTCCGAATAACGTCGTACATTTTGAAGTAGGCCGTCCCAAATCGATTGCTGCCATTGAGGCCGCCATGCATAGCAACAGCAATGTGTTTTTGGTCGCACAGCGGGAGATGGACGTGGAAGATCCCGCACTGCGCGACCTCTATGGATATGGTGTCATTGCCGAGATCAAGCAGGTTTTGCGGGTTTCCGATGAACTTGTCAAAGTATTGGTGGAAGGCAAGACCCGTGCCCGCTTGTTGGAATTGGATGCAGGGGAAAAATACCTGCAAGCCACTGTGCGCCCGGTCCCTGTGCGGGGCATTGGCGCCGATAAACGCACCCAGACGGAGGCCTTGGTTCGCAGCCTGAAGGAGTGCTTTGAAAATTACCTTTCTTACAGTCCGCAAATTTCTAAAGATGTCGTTTACAACATCGTAACCTCTACCAGCCCGCTCTATTTGAGTGAGTACATGCCGGCCAACTTGCTGCTGAAGTATGAGGATAAGCAAGCGATTCTCAATGAGTCCACCTTGCTGGGACGATTGGAAAAGCTGCTGACGTTGCTTCGCCAAGAATGTCAGGTTTTGGAAATCGAACGCGATCTGGACGACAAGGTTAACGCCCAGATGGACAAAGGGCAACGGGAGTATTATCTGCGGGAGCAGATGCACATCATCAGTGAAGAGCTGGGAGATACCGAAGATACTCGTGCGGAAGCCGAGGAATATCGCAAAAAGATTACGGCCCTTTCCTTGGATGCTGAGTCTACCGAAAAGCTGCTCAAGGAATGCGACCGTTTGGCTCGGATGCAGGGCAATTCGGCGGAAAGCGGTGTGATCCGTAGCTATCTGGACGCTTGCCTTGCTTTGCCATGGCATATTACCACCGAAGATAATTTGGATCAGGCCCACGCACGCAAAGTATTGGATCGAGAGCACTATGGTCTGCAAAAGGTCAAAGAGCGCATCTTGGAATTGCTGGCTGTCCGTAAACTAAACACCGATGTCAAAGGTCAAATTGTTTGTCTTGTCGGGCCTCCGGGTGTGGGTAAGACCAGCATTGCCCACTCTGTTGCGGAGTGCATGGGCCGTAAATTTGCTCGGATGAGTTTGGGTGGTGTCCATGACGAGGCTGAGATTCGTGGACACCGGCGTACCTACATCGGTGCGATGCCGGGCCGTATCATCAGTGCGATCACCACTGCCAAATCTTCTAATCCGGTGATTCTGCTGGACGAAATCGATAAATTGGCAGGGGACTATAAAGGCGATCCCTCCAGTGCATTGCTGGAGGTACTGGACCCCGAACAGAATTGCTCCTTTAAGGACAATTATCTGGATATTCCCTTCGACCTGAGCGAAGTATTGTTTATCACCACTGCCAACGATGCCTCGACCATTCCCGGGCCGCTTTATGACCGTATGGATGTGATCGAGCTGCCCAGCTATACCCGCACAGAAAAGTTTAACATTGCCAAAAAGCATCTTTTGCCCAAACAGCTGAAAAATAACGGCCTTGAGGGACGGGTTAGCCTTACCTCCAGCGCGCTGTATGAAATCATTGACGGGTATACACGCGAAGCCGGTGTGCGCACATTGGAGCGCACCATTACTGCGGTGCTGCGCAAATGTGCCCAGCGGATTGCTGCCGGTGAAAAGGAAAAAATCAGTGTTTCGGCTTCCACAGTCAAAACCTTGCTGGGCCCCGAAAAGGTAAAGCCTACCTTTATTTCCAGGAAAGACTCTGTCGGTATTGCCAACGGTCTGGCTTGGACCAGTGTGGGTGGCGAGATGCTGCCGGTGGAAGTGGCGGTTATTCCCAACGGATCCGGCAAAATTGAAATCACCGGTAGTTTGGGTGATGTGATGAAGGAAAGCGCCAAGCTCGCCATCAGCTATGCCCGCGTTCACGGGGAAGAATACGGTATCACGGCGGATAGCCTAAAAAATACCGATATTCATATCCATGCACCGGAAGGAGCCGTCCCCAAAGATGGGCCCTCTGCCGGTGTTACGCTGACAACCGCCTTGATTTCGGCATTGTCTGGGATCCCTGTGCGCCATGATTTGGCCATGACAGGAGAGATTACCCTTCATGGAAATGTTCTTCCCATTGGCGGCTTGAAAGAAAAAAGTATGGCGGCTTTCCGAGAGGGCATCTCCACTGTGCTGATCCCGAAAGACAATGTCAGCGATCTCCATGAAGTCGATTCTGAAGTGAAACAGAAGATCCACTTTGTGCCGGTAGACCATTTGTCGCAGGTCTTGAAGCAAGCGCTGATTATGCCGGGGCATACTTCTGCTCGTGGAACCCATGGTGTGCCGCAGGCCACCAGCCTCATTGCCAATGAAAAGCCCGCTAAAGAACCCGCTGCGGTGATGTGAAAGGAAATTCATGAACTATAACAACTGCGAATTTTTGGCTTCTTTCGGCCTTTCTCGTCAGTTGCCGGACAGCGACCGGCCAGAAATCGTTTTTTCCGGCCGATCGAATGTCGGCAAATCCAGTCTAATCAATAAGCTGTGCAACCGCAAAAATTTGGCCCGCGTCAGTTCTACCCCCGGTAAAACGGCCACGATCAACTTTTATAGGGCAGATACTGCCTATTTTGTGGACCTGCCGGGTTATGGCTATGCCAAGGTTTCTAACGCAGATCGGGCGCGCTGGGATGAGCTCATTAACAGCTATTTTGAGGCGGACCGTTCGGTTTGTTTGCTGATCCAACTGTTGGATTGCCGCCACGCTCCCAGTGCCGACGATGTACAGATGTTGGAATATCTGCGTTATCATCAAATCCCCTTTGTGGTGGCTTTGACAAAAGCGGACAAACTCAAAAAATCGGAACTTGCCTCCCGTCAGCAGGAGTTTGTGCAGTTGTGTGCGCCATATGGATGTTCCGGCGTCTATCTGACCAGCGCCGAAAGCGGTTATGGCATGGATGCTTTGCGTGCCTGCTTAGAGCAACATCTTAACGGAGATTTGGGCAATGGCGTATAACGAGTTTGCCTATTTTTATGATGAGCTGAACAGTGCGGCGGATTACGACGCACTGTATCAGTATATACAGGGAGAACTGAAGGCTCACGATATTCAAGACGGTATTTTGGCGGACTTGGGCTGCGGCACAGGGGATCTTACCTTAATGCTGACGCAGGCCGGCTACGATGTAATCGGCATCGACCAGTCAGAGGAAATGCTCAGTGTCCTGCGGGAGAAAGCGGATGAGCTGGGTCTGACTGGACGATTGCTGCTTCTACGTCAAAATTTGTTACAACTTGATTTGTACGGCACGATTCGTGCTGCGGTTTCTACCTTTGATACACTGAACCATATCGGACCTGTTGACCAATTTGAACAGGCCATTCGTAAGGCTGCCTATTTTATGGAAAAAGGCGGCGTGTTTCTCTTTGACTTAAACACCCCTTATAAGCATCAGCATATCTTGGCTGACCGCTCTTTTGACATTGAAGCGGAAGATGCACAATGTCACTGGACCAATCACTACGAACCAGATACCGGACGGGTAGATATTGCAATCGATATTGTTTATCAGGACACGGGAGAGCATTTTCAAGAGAATTTCTACGAATACAGCTACCCGCTTAAGACAGTCGAAACCTTTCTGCAGCGCTATGGGTTTGTAATGACCCGTATTGCAGATGGGGAAGATTTCGGCCCCGTCCGCCCCGATAGCCCCCGTTGGATCATTACAGCGGTCAAACAATACACGCAGGAGGCAAAAACGTAAATGGAACAAAATCACAATATGCTGCGCGGCATTTCTGAAAACGGCGGTATCGTGTTTTATGGTGTAGACTCTACCGAAATTGTCCGCGAAATGGAGCGGGTACACAAGACCAGTGCTGTTACCACAGCGGCCCTTGGCCGACTGTTAACAGCCACGTCTATGATGGGAATTATGCTGAAAAGCACCAAGGATTCCATCACGGTGCAAATTAAAGGTGGTGGGCCTGCCGGTAGGCTGTTAGCGGTATCCGACGGTACCGGCAACGTGAAGGGCTATGTGGAGCATCCCATTGTGGAGCTACCGCCGCGAGAGGATGGGCACCTGAATGTAGGGGCGGCTGTTGGCCACGACGGCACCTTGGATGTGATTCGGGATCTCGGTATGCGGGAACCGTATATTGGTCAGGTGCCTTTGACCACCGGTGAAATTGCCGAGGACATTACCTCCTACTTTGCTATCAGTGAACAGGTCCCCACCGTCTGTGCGCTGGGGGTTTTGGTCAATCCAGACCTGAGCGTTCGCTGTGCGGGTGGTTTTATTGTGCAGTTGCTGCCGGGAGCCACGGAGGAAGAAATCGATCTTTTGGAGAAAAACATTCACGCTATGCCCAGCGTTACCACGATGTTGGAGCAGGGGAAGACTGTGCAGGATATGTTGGAGATGGCACTGCAGGGATTCCAACCGGATATTTTGGACAGTTACCATGTGGTCTATCGCTGCGATTGCAGCATGGAACGCGTGGAAGGAATGCTGCATAGCCTTGGGAAAAAAGAAGTAGAAAAATTACGCGATGAAGATCCCATCGCAGAAGTAAATTGCCAGTTTTGTGATAAAATCTATCGTGTAGACCTCAACCGCTTGCTGGAAAAATGGCCTTCCGGCGTCGAAAATGAGGCGTCCGAAAAGAATTAAAAAAAACGGCAAAAAAATACAGAAAAATGCTTGACAAATGCGTCGGGGTTGTATATAATAATACCCGTCGCCCGGAGAGAGCGGCTGAGCAAAACTCTCCGATACATGCGGCCGTAGCTCATCTGGTAGAGCGCCACCTTGCCAAGGTGGAGGTAGCGAGTTCGAGCCTCGTCGGCCGCTCCATTAAGGGAGTTTAGCTCAGC
The DNA here is from genome assembly GCF_937890665.1 of uncultured Subdoligranulum sp. Next base: position 306 of record NZ_CALADU010000072.1, on the reverse strand, counting down.
TGGGAGAGCATCTGCCTTACAAGCAGAGGGTCAGCGGTTCGAGCCCGTTAACTCCCACTTGTGGCCCGGTAGTTCAGTTGGTTAGAACGCTAGCCTGTCACGCTAGAGGTCGTCAGTTCGAGCCTGATTCGGGTCGCCATTTGCCTCTGTAGCTCAGTCGGTAGAGCAGGGGACTGAAAATCCCCGTGTCATTGGTTCGATTCCGATCGGAGGCACCAAGGTTCTTGTACATTCTGCCTATAGAATGTACTCATGCGGCCGTAGCTCATCTGGTAGAGCGCCACCTTGCCAAGGTGGAGGTAGCGA
>NZ_CALADU010000071.1 GCF_937890665.1 uncultured Subdoligranulum sp. | reverse complement strand
GCTGCCGATGGCTTCCCCTACTGTGACGGTCGTACCCATGGAAAGCCCTGTGACCAGCATCGTGAAGGTCGAAAGCAGCATACCACCTGTGGACACGCCCGAAACATCGGCAGTGGAGGCAAACTGCCCCACCACCAGCAGGTCAACACCGCCATAGAGCGCCTGCAAAAACAATGTGAATAAAATCGGCAGTGAAAACCTTGCCAGGCTTTGAAAAATACTGCCGGTAGTAAGTGAACGGGACGATACGGACATAGCAAAGCTCCCTTCTTTTTTCTTTCTTGCCGGGCACTAAAAAAGCCGGAGATGGGACCGGTTTTTCCGGTGCCTTCTCCGGCTTCCCTGGTGTAAGTAAGGATGCCCTCCGGCTGCACTGGGATCGTTTTATCCCTGTAGTTCACTTAGGATCGTACCTTCAAATACAGCGTTCGCTGCACCGATCAGGGTACAGTGTGCCGAAACGGGTCTGGAGATCGTAACGCTGCGTTTCCGATATGCCAGCAGCCGGTTCACTTCCCTCTCTGTGCAGGCGGCCAATCCCGGCAGACGATTCGGGATCGCGCCGGACATTACAAACTGGTCCATATCGAACAGAAAACTGAAATTGTAAACGGCTGTAACCAGCGCCGGCAGTAAAAATTCTACCATCTGGTCCTGTGTATCCTGCGGCAGCACTGTATCATCCAACAGATTGATCCCAAAGGCTTTTTCCAGCGCTTGCAGATTGATACGGGTCTCCAATGGCTCGATCTGTGTTTGCAGCGGACCTTTGAGGTCAAACGCCCCCAGATGTGTGTTGCCTATCTCGCCCGCACGCCCATGACCGCCGAGCCATATAGCCCCGTTGTTCATGATCCCGGCGCCGAAGCCCGTTCCGAGCGTGAGGTAGCAAAGGTTCATTTTTTCACCTGCGCCGCCTCGCAAAGACGCTTCCCCCAGGCAAGCCAGATTCACATCGTTGCCGTAAAACGCTTGCAACTGCAGGGCCTGCAGCAAATCGCCAAACAGGTCTTTCAACGGGACGACGACCTCCTGCCGGTCATAATACAGCGCGACCGTTTCGGCATTATTGTCAATGTCGGCAGGCATACCGATCCCCACGCCCAGCACATGGCAAGGGGATTTTTCTACGACCGCCTGCAGCATGGGCGCCAGTTGCGCATAATTTTCCGTCTGATGAAAACAGTCGAACGCGTGCTGCTCGTACTGCAACAACTGCCCGGCCAGGTCTACGAGCCCCACTTCCAATACGCGGCCTTCAAAGTTCAGGGCCAGCGCAGCGTAAGCCGACGGATTAAACCGAAGGCTCCGCCGGCGGCGTCCCGGTCTGCCGACCGGTTCCTCGCTCCCGATTTCGGTCACGATCCCGCGGGAGATGAGGAAATCCACCGCTTTGCTTGCCGTGGGGAAACTCATCCTTGTCCGCTGCACGATCTCGGCACGCGAAAGCTCCGGATCGCGCAAAAACAGGTCGAACACAGTTTTCCGGTTTTTGGCCTTCAGATATTCCGGTACATAGGATGTCATGAAACGGCCTCCCATCAATCTGCTTGTATAAATTCAGGCAGCGGAAATCATTTGTTTTTATCAATTTCTATTGTACCAAGAATTTGACCAAATTCCAACCGGTCCCTGCATTTTTTCCTGCACAATCTTCGATCATTTCGTTCAAGAAACAGCCTGCGCCGTACCTTTTTCTGCATTCAGGCGCTCCAGCGCCAGTTGGACCGCCCCCTCGGTGGCCGAACGGGCAGGGCGCACGACCGGGGACCCCGGAAAGCGCTTAGCTGCCAGCGCACAGAATTCATCGCACAGAACCGGCGATTTCAGAATGTTGCTCCCCCAGATTCCCAGCGGGAAACCCGGTTCATTTTCATCCAGGTGCAGTGCCGTTGCCACATCTTCCGCGATGGTCAGCATAAGCGCCGCAGCCTCTTTGAGAATGGCCACCGCGTCCGGGTCCCCGGCCGCAGCCGCTTCATTCACCAATTTACCCAGCTCCGGCGGTTTCCAGGGCGGGTCCGCCATGCGAACGGCAATGTCATTGAGGTCCTCCCGCGTGTGAACGGAAAGTTCCTTGCGCAGACTGCGGATCAAAACGCCCTCCGCAGCGGCGCCGTCGAGCCAGCGGCCCAGTTGACGCAACGCACGCTTGCTGACCCAGCTGCCCGAGCCTTCGTCCCCCAGGATCGTGCAAAACCATCCACCGGCCCGGGCCGTGTGCCCCAGGCGATCCCGACCGAACCCAATGGACCCGGTCCCGGAGATCACCAGCACACCGCTTCCGCCCGTTACCGTATAGTGAGCCAGTTCTGCATCATTCATGATACACTGCGGGCAATTCAACCCCGGGATCTGCCCGTAGAGATTGCGCAGGTATTCGCCGTCCTGGTCGCTGTCCAGTCCTGTGGTGCCCACCACGAGATACCGGCAGTCCTCCCGCCGGCCGCCAAACTGAGCCAGGCAGGCGTCCAGCGACTGATTGACGATCTGCTTGATCTCCTTTTCCGGCACACAGTAATGGTTGGCCGGTCGGCCGGTATAACTGCCCAGAACATTCCCCTGGCAGTCCCCCGCCATGATGCGGAAGTTCGTGCCGCCGGAGTCAATTCCCAGTACATAATCCATAACGTACCTCCGGGTCATTCAATGTGCACCGGGCTGAACATACTCCGTCTCGCCATCGGCGCCCTTGAACTTGATGTTCAGCAACAGGTCCAGCTTATGGAAGGTTGCAAAGCTGGCATTTTCGATACCCAGTTCGGCCGGCACCGCCGCACTGATCACCTGCATCGGCAGGATATATTCAAACGGCTGGGTGTACCACTGGCCAGTCACCTGCAAGCCACAGTCCCGGCCGTCCGCAGGCGTTCCCTGCCCCAGCGTATAGACATGGGGGCACACGCTGCGGTGATAGGCCATCAGATCCAGCATCCGGCGGCGATCCGGGTCGCCTTCCGGCGGCAGCAGATAGAAGCCCGCCACTTCCGGCTTGATCGAACTGGTGGGGCCATGGAGGAATTCCTCAAAATCAAAGGCCGCGGTAGGGATCAGCAGGGTCTCCTGCATTTTGAGCGCCCCTTCCTGGGCGATACGCAGCGCCTGACCTTTACCGACCAGGTACGCCACCTTGAGCCCGCGCTGGGCTTCATCGTTGGCTTTCTGCCAGGCAACGGTCGCTTCCACATTGGCAGCCATCGCACGGCCTGCCGCTGTAAGCGTTTCGATATAGTTCTCGTAATCCTTTGCGGCCAGGCGTCCGGTGGCTTTCGCCGCTTCCAGCGCCAGCAGATAAAGTCCCAGGATCGTCATCGTATAGCCCTTGGTCTTGGGGCCGACGGTTTCGGGGCCGCAGGGGATCTCGGCATAGTGCTGGCACAGGTCGCAAATACGGCCCCGATCCCCGGTCATGGCCAGCGCGGGAATGTCGGCAAATCGTTCCATAGCCGCAATAGTGTTGGTGGAGTTTCCTCCCTGGGAGACATAGATCATCAGCGGGCGCTGACCATACACCGCATACAGACGGGAAGGCGCGCTGACCGTCACATCCATTCCCAGTACCTGAGACATAAACGGGGCCGCCGTAGCCGATGCATTGCGAGAAGTTCCGCTTGCCACTATGTACAGGCGGTCCGGGTCCACAGCACGGAACAGTTCCACAAAGGGAGCCGCCAGGGCCGTACGCCCCGCCATCGCTTTGGCAAACACCTCCGGCTGTTCACGGATATAATCCATCATATTCATTGTGATACTCTCCTTCACTTGATCATTCAAATTTCAGTGCCATGGCATAGAGATACCAGCTGGCATGCGGGATCCACTGTTCAGCCCATCGCCAGTTGTCATTGACTTCTTCCGTAGGCTGTGTAACGAATTCGATCCCGTCCTCGTCATGCAGGCCACTGGTGATCCCGTTGCAGATACCGCCGGGGCAGTTCAGGAAATCGTACCGTCCCAGGTAGAAGTACTGGATGTTGTGGTAGCCATATCCTTCGATCATGCAGGAATCGAAGGGATTGCAGCCCATGATCCAATCCAACGTATCCTGTGCCATTCTGCGGCAACGGGCCGCCAGCACCTTATCCCGGGTCGTACGGCCGAGCATGGCCGCCGCAGCGGACAACGATCCGAGTCTGGCGTTATCGCCCTGCCACCAGGGCGCGGCCGTGCTCTGGTGGGAGAAGAAGAACTTGGCGTGGATGGTGTCGCCATCCAGACACTCCATTCGCGGATACCCAAAGGGATTGGGCACGCTGTCCGTCAGTTGCAGCTGGTAACGGAATATCTCTTCCGCCAGCACACGGGCTGCTTCCGCCTCACCGGCATTGGGTTCTACCTGCGCATATTGCAGCAGTGCAATCAGCGGCATTCCTTCGTCAGCCGCCGAATAGAACGGTCTGCCAGGGGCCATCTCCAGGCGCCGCATCTGCGGTCCTGCCGGCACTGCGCGCGCCTGAATACGGGAAACCATATCCCGGGCAGCGGTAAGATACTCATACTCGCCGGTCGTACGCCAAAGTTCGGTAACGGCAATCAAGGCACAGTATTCATCCACCAGGTTCCACTGACCGTCGTTGGTATACGCCTCGTTATGGCGGGACAGGTGCGCCCAGGCTTCTTTGGCAGCCAGAATATACTCCTGTTGCGTATGTTCCGCTCCGAGATAGAAAAAGCGCCCTGCCGCGGCCAGCGCCGCAATGGCCAGCCCGCCGCCACAGCGCAGGCTGCATTCGTAATTTTCATCCGTTACCGTTTCTCTGTCGGCCGTAGCTGCCGTATCGCTGAACTGATCGCTGCTGCCTTTATATTCGAACCCCAGGGTACGGGTCCCGTGAACCGCGTCCAGCGCTTTGGCTCGGCTGATCGTACGGTAGAAACTGCCCGAAGGCGCCCGCATCCGCAGCAGGAAATCCGCTCCCCAGAACCCCTCATCCAGTGCCCGGCGCTTGACCATCGTATATTCTTCGTTGCCGCTGGCAGCAAGGAACTCGTGAACTTTAAAGAAGGTATAGGCGCTGAAGGGGACCTGCTGAGGATTGTGCCAGGTGCTGTGGGACAGGTGCGACAGATGGATGCCATAATCGCCCGTGGCGTCATACCAGCCACCGTGGGCATCCACGATGCCTTCCCGCGGACCGCGGAAGTGCAGGGTACGATCGGCAGCCAGCCACTCGCCACTATCGCGCTGCGCCTTGAAGTAGTAGCCTACGGCGCTGATCATCCGCATCGTCAGCACCTTGGCGCTGATCTCAAAGGGATGGGAACGAACACAACCGGACGAACCTTCTGCTTCGACGTAATATTCGCCTTCCACCGTATAATCGGAAAAATCAACCGTCCAGAATTCGCCCTGGTTCCAGTGGGCCACCTCGCCCACCGCTTCCGGCAGCAACGAGCGGCACACCCGCCCGGCAGCATCCACCAGCCGGCAGGCCTGCGGAGCCTCACCGGCTGCGCACTGGATTACAGCTTTCTTGGGGCCATGGGCGCTGTAGCCCATGTGATTGGTCAGGATCTTCATGGGAATTCTCCTTATATAGATAATGGTTGGGATCGGGCTCAACCTTTGACCGCACCGGCAGTCAGGCCGGAAACGACCTGCTCCTGCGCTACGATGTAGAGCAAAATCAGCGGCAGCATCGTGACGACTACCGCAGCCATCATAGCGCCGTAGTCCGTGCCGAACATATTGCTTACCATGGACAGGATCACACAGATCGGCTGTTTGCTGCGTTCAGAGATATAGACCAGCGAAGTAAACAGATCGTTGTAGCTCCACACAAATACCATGATAGCTACTGTAGCGATGATGGACCGGCACAGCGGCAGGCTGATACGGAAGAATACAGTCGGTACGCTGGCACCGTCTATAATGGCAGCTTCGTCCAATTCCTGCGGAAGCGACTGCATGAAGCCGGTCATCATAATGGTGGAGAAGCACAGGTTGCCCGCCGTCTGGGGCAGAATGGCAGCCAGCCAGTTGCCTTTGGCAAAGCTCAGATGGCTGATGGTGACGAAGTTCGGAATAACGGTAGCAAAGCTGGGGACCAGCAGACACGCCGTTAATATCGCCATGATGATGGTCGATGCGCGCACCTTCAGCCGTCCCAGAGCAAAGGACGCCATACTGGCACAGATAACGACCAGAAGCACCACCGAGCCGGAAATGATGAAGCTGTTGAGGAAAGCGCGGGGAATGTTGACATCGGGATAGTTGACAAGGGTAACGTAGTTGCTCAGATCCAGCGAAGTGGGCAGCGAAAGACTGCTGCGCAGGATCTCGTCCGACGACTTGAAGGAATTGAGCAATACCCAAACCAGCGGAACAATGGTCGTGGCAGCCCAAGCAATCAACAGTGCCCATTTAAAAAAGGTTACCACCCATTGCAGCGGGGTTTTATGGTATCGAATCTGCGTGTTGTTCATGGTGGGCCTCCTTTTCAGTTGTCCCGCGGGGGTTCCGTCACGCGGCGCAGTACCACCGTGACCAGGATGCCCAACAGAATCATCAGTACTGCAATGGCCGAGGCATAACCGCCATTGTATTTTTCAAATGCCATACTGTACATGTAGGTACTGAGCAGCTGGCTGGAGTTCATCGGCCCGCCGTTGGTAATGACATAGACCATATCGAACACCTTGAAGCAGCCCGAAATGACCAGTACTACTGCCGAAGCCAACACATCCCGCATCATGGGGATCGTGATATAAACAGCCTTCTGCCAGGGACGGATACCATCCAGTTCGGCCGATTCGTAAATATCGGGGGAAATTTTGGACATACCCGTAAGGAAGATCACGAAATAGAACCCTACATACTGCCACATGACCGGAATGGAAACAAGGAATATCGAGGTATCTTCATTGAGCCAGACCTGCTTTTCCTTGCCGAAAAGTTCCAGGACAATATTGAGCAGACCATATTCATAGCCGTAAATCAGTTTGAACATCAAACCGATGGCAGTGGCCGAGATCAGGATCGGAATGAAATAGGTCGTGCGCAGGATTTTGAACATCTTCTTGGTGCTGGCTACCAGCAGCGCCAGCAGCAATGCTACACCGATTTGGAAGATGAACACGCCCACCATCATGATAAAGGTATTGCGTATGGCGATCCCGATCACCGGATCTTCCAGCAAACGCTGATAGTTATCTAAACCAATGAAGGTTTGCTTGACCGAAAAGTTCCGCCAGGATGTCAGGCTGTAATAGAAGGTGCGGAACAACGGGTAAAGCAGGAACACGACAATAAAGGCCGACGCGGGAAGGATAAATAAAGTAAACCACTTTTTGCTTTTGAGGACCATAGGGGGTCAGGTTCCCTCCTTTCTAAAAAAGGCCCCGAACACCGGCAGCAGGCCAGCGTTCGGGGTTCCTGCCGGGGAAGCGCTTATGCCTTACCGCCGTGAACGGCGGCGCAGCGATCAGATAGCGCTGTCATTGATCGATTTGGCTTCTGCCAGCAAGTCTTCCGGGGTACGCTCCCCTTCTACGATATACTGGATACCGGGTTCCGTCAGGACAGCCCACGCTTCGCGGGTGACCTGGCTGTCGATAGCCGGGCGAGTACTTTCAGCCGTTTCCAGCATCTCCAGCGCACTCTTTTCCAGCGGAGTCACGCCTTCGGGCGTCTCGCAATCGATGGCCGGGCTGCCGCCCATGGCAATAAAGCGGGTCATCACTTCGGGGCTGGTGAGGTACTTGAGGAAGTTCAGGGTCAGGTCATCCCGTTCCGCAGCTTCCTTGCTCATATACCAGCCGCTGCCATAACCAGACAGCGCCACGTTGGAACCGCCAACGCCATCCGGCAGTGTCGGCATCGAGATAATGCGCATATTCTCGTTGTCTTTCAGAGCCGAGACACACCAGCTGCCGTTGATCATCATGGCAGCCTTTTCGTCCTGGAACAGTACGCGGACATCGTCCTCGCTCATGGTCATCGCGTCAGCCGGGAAAGCCCCTGCGTCGTACAGATCCTTGATACGGTAAAGCGCCGGAGCCCAGGACTCGTCAAAGTAGTTCTGCTGGCCTTCCGCACCTACCTGAGAGAGGATGAACGCCTCGGTAATGTAGGAGGCCTTGGGCAGCGGCGCGGCGAAAGCCGCGATCCCATTTTCTTTGAAGGTTTCGACACTATTGATGATGTTTTCCCAAGTCGTGGGTTCGGGCAGGCCAAACTTGTCAAAGAGTCCCTTGTTGTAGAACAGACCTTCATAGAAGCCGATGTAGGGGATGCAGTACTGTACGCCGTCCTGTTGGCCCGCCGCCAGCGCATCCGGTTTGATGTGGCTGGCCCATTCGGGATCAGCTTCCAGATAGGTGTTCAGGTCCACAAACAGGCCGGAATCCGACAGGGTCGTCATATCGGCGCCATTGTAGAACAGGACCAGGTCCGCCGGAGTACCGGCCGCCACATCAGCCTGCACTTTGGTGCGGAACAAGTCGTTGGCGCCGGCCGTAGGCTGGCTTTCATCGATGATGGTCACGCCGGGGTTTGCGGCCATGTAATCCGCCACAACTTCTTTCCAGACCGGCGCCCATTGGTCCGACCCCGCGAAGAAGGTCACCACGCGGATCTCGCCGCCCTCAGACGAACCGGCTGCAGAGCTTTCACCCGTCGCGGAATCGCCCCCTGCCGCCGCGGAAGACGAGGTACCGCCCCCGCAGCCAGCCAGCATGCCGACTGCCAATGCACCAGCAGACAACAGCGCCAAAGCTCGTTTTGCGTTTTTCATAAATCTTTTCCTCCTTTAGTTTATGGGTATAAATATTTAGTGGGAGTGTGAACTCCCCGCCAGAGACGGATTGGATGCGCTCCACCGCGCAAAGACGGCAACGGCAATCGCCATTACCACAGCATTCACAAGCATTACCGGCCCAACGCCCAACAGGTCACTGGCCACGCCGCCCACCACGCCGAACAGGATCTTCGAGACCACATTGCTGATAATGGCGTTAAGGGTCTGGCCGGTCGCGCGCATCTCACGGGGGACCGTGCGCGCTATGTAGGTCACCAGGCAATAGTTGAAGCCCGTGTAACCAATACCGTGAAGCAGGTTGACCGGGATGACCAGGATCGGATCGCGCAGCAGGAAAAGCAACCCCCAGCGCACTACCGTAACGCACCCGGCCATGATCAGCGTACCCCGCACGCCGATCTTTTTGATGATCCGATGGATGAAGAACAGCATCGGGATCTCGGATATCGAACAGGCAAACATCATCATTCCCACACGGGAACTGTCGCCGCCGATCGAAGTATAATAAATCGGGTAAAAGTTATAGAAGAAGTTCAAGCCGCTGCTGAACACAAGATTGATGAGGATGAGCCCGATCAGGTTTTTATTCTGCAGCAGCGCCCGGTAACCACCCCGTCCACTGCTTTTCCCGCGGTAGCCACGTACTTTTGGCAGCCCGCGGCAAACCAGCAGGCAAGCCATCATACACAGCGCTACCATCCAGAAAATCGCGCGGTAGCTGTCCTGCAAAAGCAACCCGATGAACAATACCGTAATGCTGTAGCCAATGGTACCGCCCATACGGATCTGGCCATCCCAGCGGCTTTTTTCCAGGCATTCCAGCGTGTAGTTATCCTGTAGCGGCACAATGGGATTGATAAACGCGGAGAACAGTGTGACCGCCAAAAGCAGGAACCAGAAGTCTGTGCTCAGGTAAAACAGTAAGCTGGAGACCGCCATAAAAGCGTAAAGCAGCAAGAGCACCCGGTTCTTGGTCCGGGCCCGGTCGCTGAGGATGCCCCAGCCCAACTGAGCCGCCAGCAATACCGCCGTGGAAACGGAAACTGTCATGCCGATCTGTGTATCGCTCAATCCTACGGAAGACAGATACAAGTTCAGGTAGGTGTTGTAGATAGCCTGCCCCGCATAGAACAGCACATACAGCAAAAACAACCGCCGGGGAAATTCGTCCTCCTTCCAACCTGTCTGGTCCATACCATCCCCCCTTGTTCGTTCCGCTGCCGTCTGTAGCGGCATGGCAAAGGTTAATTATATTCTAAAGTTTCTTAAATAATTATCTTGACCATAGGATACTCTCTTTTGCTCCCTCCGTCAATACGCACTTTAGCCGAATTTCCGCGCCCCTTTTTGTTCTTTTCCACAAAAGTTTTCTTCAGCAATCGCAAAATATATGAAGAATGCACCCGCCCTGTCTTTCTTCCCGCTTTCCATCAGGCAATCGGCTCGGTCATCCATTCTTGCCCTATAATGCAGAAATCCTCCTTGATGCAGTTGCATTCCTGCACCAAAGAGGATCTCTTTATCATTTGTCGGCTTTGTTTTCAGAAAAATGTTTCGTTCCTCTGTACTCCGGCTTCGCCACTTCAGAGACGGCTATCGTTCTTCTATCAGCTGGAAATGGTGTAAAGCTTCCACCACGCCCCCCTGCTCGACCGTACCCGTTACATAGTCGGCGCAGTCACGTACCTGCGGCAACGCGTTGCCCATAGCAACTCCGATCCCCGCAAGGCGCAGCATTTCCAAATCATTCTCGGCGTCTCCAAAAGCGATCGTTTCTTCCGGGGAAATTCCCATGGCTGTACACAATGCACGAATGCCATTCTGTTTGCCGCCCTCCCTGCTGATCAGATCCACTGCAAAAGGCGACCAACGCTTGATCTGGCAATTGGGCATTCGGGCCAACAGTTCTGCCTCCTCCTCGGGGGCAATATACGGAATCGCCTGATCGATTTTTCTGGTTTCCAGGTCATCGATCCCCCGTACCTTCGGGACAGCGGTCCCCACCTGCTCCTGACCGCGCTCCATCCGCGCATCCACCCGGTTGGCATACATGCAGTTTTTTTCCAAAAATATACAACTTTTTCCCCGTTGCTGCAAAAATCGCCGCAGTTCCCGCAGATCACCGGCTGGGATCCAGTTTTCCTGCACAGTATGCCCCTGCCATTCGCAAAGTTGGCCATTCATATAGGCCGCGCCATCCCAAGTGAGGCCGGGCAGCAGGTTTTCTTCTTCGATCTCCAGTTTATGTCTGCCGGTGCAGAGCAGTACCGCCACGCCACGGCGGCGCAGCGCCGTCAAAGCTTCCACTATTCCTCCCGGCATGGCATGCGTACCGCTGGCGATCAGTGTACCATCCACATCGAAGAAAGCTGCCCGGATCTTCCGTCCGCCGCATGCTACCAGCGCCGGAATCTCTGTCAGTTGTTCGATATGCAGATGGGCCGCGCGCTGATCAAAAGGGAACCGATCATCACGCAGAGCCGCCACGATGCCCCCGGCTGCCGCGCCCGCCTGTACGCCGTAAGTGGAGTCTTCCACGATCAGGCATTCCTCCGGCTGCCGCCCCAGGCGCCCCATGGTGTACCGATAAATTTCCGGGTCAGGTTTGCTGCGCGTAAAGGATTCACCGCTGACCAGTACATCGAAGGCATCGGTCAAGCGGCATGTTTCCAGCACCCGCTGAATATTGGCCCGGCTGCTGCTGCTTGCCAGCGCGATCTGTAATCCCATGGAACGCAGACGCGCCAGGACCGGATGGACCTGCGGATTCAAAATTTCCGGATAACACACTTGGCAGGAAGTGCTCATGGCATGAAGCTCCTGCGCAAATGCCTCGTCGTTCTCCCGCCGGCAGAGACGTGCCATAAAAGGCATATAATCCTGACTGGCCATCCCTATTGTAGGGTACAGACTTTCCGGCGTGATCCATGGATAGCGAATATGCAGTTGTTCCCACTCATGTCGCAAATAAACCGGCTCACTGTCGATCAGTACGCCGTCCATATCAAAAATAACCGCTCGGATCGGTGTCATCTTCGTCCCCCTTCGGCATAATTTGCGGGTCACCCGCTCCGCATTTTATGGGTTGACTACTTCAAACTCAAATTTTTGTGTCACTCCATCCAGATATTCTTTACTGAGGTCGATCGCGCGGTCGAACTGATCCCGAACTACGTTTTCCACATACAGTACCGGTGAACCTCTGTGCACGGCAAACAGCGAAGCAAATTCCGCCGTAGCCGTCTGTGCCATCAGCGTGCGGCGAGCCCTCACAATTTTAACACGGTAAACATTTTCCAGCACATCATACAGGGAATTTTTCCCAAAATCATATGCATCAATGCCCGGAAAAATAGACTCCGGAATATAGTTTTCTACCAGAACAAAGGGCTTTCCACTGACATAACGGATGCGCACCAGATGATAGCAGCGGTCCTGCCGGGAAAGCTCCAACCTGCCAAACAGGGCCGGTGTATAGCTGACCCAGTCCGCACGCAAAACTTCCGTACGGTGCTCCAGGTGAAGCAGCGTCATCTCTTTCTCAAAACTCATCTGCTGGTTGAGGAAGCGCCCCCGCGTATCCGGCGTACGCACAAAAGTTCCCCTGCCGCGCGTACGCTCTACCACCCCTTCTTCGATCAACGCATTGTAAGCCTGGCGGGCAACCGGACGTGAAATATCAAAGGCTTTACAGAGCGCTTCTTCCGTGGGGAGTTTGGCCCCCGCCGGGAAGCAGCCGCTGGTAATAGCATGCAAAAGCCCCTGCCGCAGCTGTTCGTAAAGAGGCACTGCGCTGTTTTTATCCAGATGCAGTCCATTGAGTTCGATCATTATTTGATTCCCTTCTATTGAATCTGTCACAGGGACGCCCGAACCCCAAACCCGCCTTGTTCCATACAGTTGCGGGCCGATACCTGCTGCCCTGCTGCCAACGCATGCAGCAAAGCCTGTTCCGACATAGGCTGGCCTTTTTCCCATCCTGCTGCATACAGGTCGCACAGGAAGGCCGCAAGGAAGGAGTCCCCAGCCCCCATTGTATCACTTGCCTGCACCATTTGGGTAGCTTTTTTTATGATTTTTCCTTCCACAGACAGCATCTGTCCGGCGGCCCCCATCGTTGCCAGTACATGCACCACCCCGCGGTGATGCAGCGGAGCGCACAGCGCGGCAAATTCCGCCTGCTCCATCTTTTCGCACGAGAACATAGCCAGATCGATCCCGTGGCACACTTCATCGTAGTAGGACGAAGTCCGATACTTGTCCTTTTCCCCAAAGTCATAGGCAAAGACGGCCGGCAGTGCTTCTACCGCACACATCTGTTCCGGCATTTTGGCATTACAACTACTCACAATCAGGTCTGCCGTTCGCAGTTCGCTCCACTCATCCTCGCCGATTTGCAGCGGTCCGACCCAGGTATCGCCCGTGACGATACCAAGGAAGGTCCGCTCCCCTTCGATCACATCATAGCGGCAAACCTTGGTCGTGCGCCCCGGCAATACAGGACAGTGGCTGCTGTCGACCCCGTTATCTGCCAGCGCCCGGATCAGGATCTGCGCCATTTCGTCATCGCCGAACGCGCCCAAATATTCAGCCTGGGCCCCCAGCCGCGCTGCATGGACTGCCACATTGACCGCATTGCCTCCGGGGAAATTTTCGCCGGTATTGTGGTAGGAATCTATGACATTATCACCCAACGCAATCAGTTTCATAATCAATAACTCTCTTTCCTGTAATACCGGCGGATATCCAGCGAATGGCCGGTGATCTGTTCCATATTCTTGCTGATACGCTGCAGCACAGCCGCCATGACGACTGGACTGAGCAGCTTGCGAAATTCATCACTGATACCGGGCAGCTCATAGTCCTTTGTGTCAAAACAGGTAAGTTTTTGGGTATGACGAGCCGCAAAAGATTTGACACGCTCATCCTGCGCACGGGTAGGCCCTTCTGTCAGCAGAAGCGTCGTGCAGACATCGTCCTCCAGCAGCTCCAGCGTACCATGGAAAAACTCCGGGCTGGAAACACTTTTTGTGCGGATCCATTGGCTTTCTTCCAACACACACATGCTATAACTGTATGCAGTAGGCCACAGATCGCCGCTGCCGATCCAAATATTGTAGGGTTCCTTGCAATAGTCCAACGCATAGCGGCGGCATTTTTCATCCGCCTGTTTGCGAACTTCCGCCAACGCCCGCGCCAGCCCCTGCAACTCATCTGCAAAGCGCGGGTAGGCTTCAAAATCTCCGCTGTGATACAGCAACCGGCCAATGAGAAGGTAGAATATCATTTCCTGCGGACGGCCTGCACCATAAACAACGGTGTCATCACAAATCGATTCCAGCGTAGAATCCGCCTGCCCTACCGCCGCAAACAGGCGCACGCCCTGTGCTTTCAGCCAACGGGCCGCTTCCACTGTTTCTGCGGTATTGCCGGATTTGGAAGTCAGGAACGCAACCGTCTTAGGACCGATCCGATTGCAGTCTCCCGTCATCAGATTGGCGGAAAGCACACTTTCTACCGGCAGCCGCGACATATGCCGGATATAAAACGCGAAGGGGTCCAACATTGCCTGGGAGCCGCCGCTGCTGGTAAAGAGCAGCAAATCAAAACCATTCTTCCAAATGGAATCTGCGATGGCCTCGATTTTCGGCCGCTGGTTATAGATCACTGCCCCATTGGCAATAATCTGTTCCTCATTGAAATTGACCATTTGCATATTCACTGCCTCCTTCCTGCCTTTGCTGGTGAGGCAAAGGCAGCCAAATTGTTATTTTGTAATAACAATATATCAAATACGAAAATTCCTGTCAATCCTTCTATGCGCAAGTTTTCAATTTTCTCAGCGTCAGCAAAGTCGTAAACAATAAAAGGATCTGTAAAAAACAAAAATGCTCTGCACGACCGCAGAGCATTTAATAAAATAAAGTATCCGTCACAAAGTAAAATATTGCTGCCTAAAACGCTGCCACAGATCTGCTTCTATAAGAAACAGCTTTCTGCAAAGTTTTCCCCACATAGCATCTGACTTCCCTATCGACTCAATTGAACATCGCATCCGCCAGTTTTTGGATCTCTTCCCCATCGATGTGCGGTTCGCGAAACCCGTCCCGGAAGCCCTCCATCTTTTTCAGCGATTCGAACAGCCTGCGGTACACCACGTTCATTTTTTCGTAGCGCATCTCCCCGCCCACGGCCGCCGCATAGGCGGCATGGTCCAGCAGTTCGCGCGGGAACAGCGTTTCCAGGAAGCCCGCGGTCTCTTTCGGGGTATAGCAGCACACAAAGAGCCCCAGACGCTTTTTCAGAAGTTCCCCGCGGTGCCGCCGGCAAAAGCGGCTGACTTCCGGGCGGATCTTGCCCATATAAACGGAACCGCCAACGATCACCGCATCATAGCCCTGCAAAGGGCCGCGCGCCGCCTTTGCGTTTTGCAGGCGCACGTTCCCCGGCAGGCGCTCCTGCAAAAGTTCCGCGCATTTTTGGGTGCAGCCGTATCAGGTGCCGTACACGATGAATGTTGAAAAGCCACTTTTTGAGCATAACCTGACTAACAGAAGAAGGGAATCCCCCTGCCAATGAAACTAAAGCATAGGGCAAAACATTGGCAAACTCATTCATCTGTATCCACCTCCTTTTCTGCTTTTCTTTTGGAGAATGCGTAAAGTACCACACCAAACGCAATAACCGTCGCACCAATACATTTCTGTACAGTTATCTGCTCATTAAAAACAACACCCACCATACCATTTCCCACACTACTGCGACCGCCTTATTCGCATAAGACAACGTCAGAGGCAAACGCTTGATAACTTGCTGCTACACCAAAGCGTAGACTCTCAGTAGCACCAGCTCCCATACCATAAAATAGGCCGAACCGATAACTAAGGAAGTTTTTCCCTGCCAACTTTGAGCAAACAGGTGACAAACTAAAATCATCACTAACTCATGTAGCAACACATACGTTTTAACTTTGCCGCCTCCCCCTCACCGGCACCTCCTTTTATTCAAAATTTAGCCGTTCTTCTTCCACCACAAGTGGACGATTCATAATACGCGCATTCATGTTCATGATATATTCGCCCAGCAGACCGATGAAGAACAACTGAACACCGCCCATGAAGAATACGCCGATGAGCAGCGGCGCAGTGCCGGCGATAAACCGGTCCCACCAAATCAGCTTCATCACAAAGTAGACCAGAGCCAGCAGGAAGTTGATGCCGGAAATGGCAAAGCCCGCAAAGGTGGCAATGCGCAGCCCCACCTTGGTGTAGCTAGTGAAGGAGAGCATGGCGGCGTCGTACAGGCTGTACCAGTTGTTGTGGGTTTTGCCCGCCCGGCGCTGGGGCTGCTGGTATTCTATCTCCTTACGCTGAGGGCCCAGCTCGGCCACGATACCTCGGATGAAGGGGGTGGGGTCTTTCAGATCCCGCAGCGTCTGGACAAAGCTCTTGTCATATAATCCAAAACCGGTAAAGTGCTCGATCTGCTCCACACTACTCATCTTTTTGATGGCCTTGTAGTAGCAGCTGCGCAGGAAATACATGATCTTGCTTTCCTTGCTGCTGGTCTTGATGCCACAGACAATCTTATAACCCTTTTCCCATTCCGAAACAAACACAGGAATCAGTTCCACGGGATCCTGGAAGTCGGCGCAAATGGTGATGGTACAGTCGCCGCTGGTCTGCAGAATGCCGTAATAAGGGCTGT
>NZ_CALADU010000070.1 GCF_937890665.1 uncultured Subdoligranulum sp. | reverse complement strand
ACTGATAAATTGTCTAACCGCTTTCTGGCGTCCCGGAATGAGGATGTATACTGTATTCCGCGCTTTCCATTTCAAAATTGAAGCTACCGTGACAGGTTTATCCGGGAATGCACAGTTTTCCGCATCCACGCAGTTTTGTTCTGTATCCCCCAGCCAATCTTGTTTGGGGAACTTCTTCTCATATATGACTTTTCCCATTATCCAGTTCCCCCAGATTTATGATCCGCAACCCTTGCCGGACTGCAAGCCGATACGTTTTTTCCGCCCCGCCCCAATCATGATCCACATAGCACAGCGCCCACGAGGAATGATTCACCATGAAACGGTTTCGTTCCGGGATGGCTGCTTTGAAGTGGTATTTCTCAAAGCCTTCCGGATAGAGGATATCATCAAAATATTTGCGTTCCCGGATGCGGAAGGACAGATACGGGATGACCAGCAGGCACTCCACTTCTGAATATTGCTGTTTTGCCTGATATACCTGCCTGGCACACAGCCAATCGAACGCCCCCATTCCGCCACACAGAAATGTAGTGATGCCCGCATGGATCAACTGCTCGATGGTTGCGAGAACACGGCCCTCGTCCAAGCCATAGCATTCGCTATGGCCAATGAAGGTAGCCGTTGTGCTTCTCTCCATGATAATCCCTTTCGATTTAGAATCTGTGTTTACGATTTATTTTATGGTAACACAGCCCCGCGGCACATTCAATAGCCATAGATTCTATCGTTTCGTTATAGTCATTGTTGCTAATCGCCTGCCTGTGCTGCAAAGTACGCCATTGCGTCCCCTCTCTGCCCATTCTGGTACACCTCGAAGTGCAAATGGTTGCCGGTGGCCCGCCCGGTCTGGCCCACATAACCGATCACCTGCCCGGCCTGCACCTGCTGGCCGGCAGCTACGCAGATAGCGGAGCAATGCGCATAGAGTGTCTCCAGGCCATTGCCGTGGTCAATGCGAATATAGTAGCCATACCCGCCGCCCCAGCTGTCGAGGGCATTGGCAATGGTCACCGTACCTCCGGCTGCCGCCAGAATTGGGCTGCCGTCCGGCGCGGCGATGTCGGTGCCGCTGTGGTAGCTGGTTTCGCCGGTGATGGGATCGGTGCGGTAACCGAACTGTGACGTGATCGTGCCGGGAATGGTCAGCGGCCATTGCAGGGCACCGGTCGGCTGCCAGTCCCCTGCCGGCGGCAGAACCTCCCCGCTGCCGGCAACGAAGCCACCCAGCAGCTGGTTCCACAATTCGGCGGTGTTTTCTCCTGACAAAAGGGTCAGGTATTCATTTTGCCTGTCGTTAAAGGCATATACTGTGCGCATTTCCTCCGCAGTTTTGTGGGTGAGTTCAATCGTCAGCACCGTTTCTATCACATTCGTCGTGGTGGTGTTTCCCTCGTCATCGGCTATTTCCACTTCACTGGTACTGGTATCTGTACGGTAAGCTACCTTGTTCATATCCCACATGATTTCCCGAAGCCTGTCCAAGTTATCTTCATCTATGAAAGCGACCGAGGCTCCATCCTCTGCTCCGCTGGTGCGGGCAGCAAAAACCGCCAGGACATCCTGCCACGCGATGGCGTAGCTGCCATCGTTGGACACGATCTCCTGGCGGTCATGCGTTATGTTGTTTTCGATCTCTTCCAGCCGGTCCTGGTATTCACCGTTCAGCTGTATGATGGCCTCTTGAACTGTGATCCCGGTGTCGGTCGATTCCCCTGCAAAAAAGATTCCGAACGCTGAGCCAATCACAAGCGCGATCATGCAGATGATGGTGACAACGAAAACCGCAGCCGTACCGCCGGCTGTGATCGCCGCAACCAATGTCTGCGTACTCGCCCATAGGGCCTTAAGCCCGGCTATGACGGCATCCGCCAACTTTTGGGTCGCCTCCCTAGTAGCCTGCGCAGCTTGTTTTGCCCGCCGGGCCGCATTGGCAGCGGTCTTGCGGACCTTGTTGGTGTCGGCAATTTTGCCGACTGCGGTCGTGGCTGTTTTCGGGGCGGATGCCTGGCGCGGCTGTGGTTTCCTGCGTGTGGTGACCTTAAAGCGATAGAGAGAGTCATGCCGCAGGCGGCTCTGGTGGATGTCGGGCACATCGAATCGGATGGGTTCAGTGCGCTGCGCGGCAGCCGTTTTCGTGCGCTGGCCAGGGGTTAGAGTTTGGTTTTTATACGGTGCTGCTTGATCAAAAGGCGGATCGTCTGCTCCTGCCGCGGCTGTCCCGCTCCCGGATGCAACGTTTTCAGCCTGCTCGGCTGCACGGTTCACTTGATGCTTTCGAGCGACCTGCTGCGCCAGCTTTTTTCCGCTGCGCAGCGCGGTACCGACAGCCGCTTCTGTTGCGGAAGCAACCGCATCCACGGCACGTTCCTCCTGAGCCGCTGCCTCCTGATACTGCCCATCCCGGTGTTCCTCCGCGACAAGCCGCCGGGTGCCTTCGCGGGTGCACAGCCAGACGGCGTGCATGGCGGTTCGTGGCAGGCGGGCTTTGTCTGCCGTGTGGACAGGCTTGCCTGCCGGTTTCTGTTTGGGTTCTACCATATCATCAATCGCCTCCTTCACAAATTGGTGATAAATTGTTTGAAGTTTCTTCAAAGGTCTTTCAAATGGTTGTCAAAATTATCCTGTACCTTATAGACATGGACAAAACGGTACCGCAAAAGCGACACCGCCATTACCGCTTAAGGCCATGCCAGGGCAATCGCCCGGCCGATCGCGGACAAAAAACAAGGCTTCGTGCCATTATATATAGATGCAAAACGCCGCGAGGCAGGTTCCTGAATCACCCGATTCACACCTGTGCCCGCGGCATTTGCTTTGCCTATTCATATAGTTGGTATCGAGTCATGTCACGCTTCGGCCACCAGCTTGGCCTCCACAAACCAGCGGCCCTTCTCCATCCAGAGGTTTGTTTCCCGCCCGTGGATCACACAGATATAGCGATCCCCCACACCGCCCACCTCGGCGGCGCGGCGGCTGACATCCTTGATCTTGTCGATCTCGTACACCTGCTCCGGGCCAAAGCGGATCGCCAGCGGCCGCAGGTGGCCGTCCGGCTCGAAGCGGACATCCACTTCCACATATCGCTTTTCGCGTCCAATGATCTTGCGTGACATTGCGTTGCGCCTCCCTGCTATCTGTCAAAAATTCCTTATCCCGCGTTAAAGAACCCGACCGGATGCACCGTGTGGTCGTCCTTCGGGTTGATCGCCCCCAGCCCGCGGTCGGTATAAATTCGCGCCCGCTGGACGCTGGTGTACCCGTATCGTTCGCGCACCACATCCACCGCCTTGTCCAGCCGCTCCAGTTTCTCGCGTTTCTCGGCATTTCTGAAAAAGCCCAGCTGCACCGGCGTATCGGCGGGCACCAGCGAGGCGCCGCGCACCCCGACGCCACGCAGCGGCTTGCCCCAGCGGTAGTTGCTTTTAAAAAGATCGAACGCTATCTGTGCGATCTCCAAACTGCTGCTCGTGGGCGTATCAATTTTTCGCTGCCGGACAAACCCGTTCAGGTCGCAGTCCCGGACGCTGACCTCCACCACCGTGCATTTCATGGCGAGTTCCCGCATCCGCATAGCGACACTCTCGGCCATGACCAGCAGCATCAGCCAGACATCCTCGTTGTTGACGAGGTCCCGCGGCGTGGTGCCGCTGTTGCCCACGCTTTTGACCGCCGCCACATGGTCTTGCCTGGCGACCGGCGAGGCATCCAGCCCGCGGGCAAAGGCGGACAGCGAGTACCCCACCTTGCCAAACCAGCCATGCAAAACTTCCGGGTTGGTCTGCGCCAGTTGGCCAATCGTGCGGATGCCATAATAATTGAGCTTGCGCTGGGTGGCGTGACCCACATAGAGCAGGTCCTGCACCGGCAGCGGGTAGACGATCTCCTTGTAATTATCCGCCTCAATGCGGGTGATGGCGTCCGGCTTTTTGTAGTCGCTGCCCAATTTTGCGGTGACTTTATTGTCGGAAACGCCGATGCTCACCGTGATTCCCAGCTCCCGTTTGACCCTCTCGCTGATCTCCTGCGCAATGGTCATGGCGCTGCCGAACAGCCCCACGCTGCCGCTCACATCCGCCCAGCTTTCATCCAGGCCAAACGCCTCGACCTGGTCGGTGTAGTCCTGCAAAATCTCCCGCATATAGCCGCTGTACCGCATATACTCGCGGTAGTGCGGCGGCACGATGATGAGGTCGCGGCAGCACCGCTGCGCCTCCCAGATGGCCATGCCGGTCTTGACCCCCATCCGCTTGGCCGGGTAGCTGGCGGTCAGCACGATGCCGTGCCGGTCCTCCTTCGAGCCGCAGACGGCGATCCGTTTGCCACGTAAGGTGGGGTTTTCCTGCATTTCAACCGAAGAATAGTCGGGTAAGAGATAGGCATTACTGCCCACCCCTCCCCTAAGAACCGTACGTGACAGTTTCCCGTCATACGGCTCAAGCCTTTCAAAGCCTATTACTGCCGCAATAAGCCGGTCGCAAGAATGGAAAAGAATGGGTTTTCCTGTGACAACTTGGATGAACCAAATAGTTCATCGTACGCATTCCATCGGTGTATTTGTGACACCGCGCACCAGTTTCCAGGGTTAAACGCTCACCGCAAAGCGCGCAGCGCCCTTTCTGAATTCGGAAGATTTTCCTGAGCGTGGCATTGCCTTTTACACTGATACGCATTTTATCCGTTTCCCGTTCTTCAAAATACAGCTGCCATTCCTCATCATAGGGATTGGCTCCGTCCTGAATTTTGGGATAGCGAGCAATTTTCACATCGCTCGCGTATTCCAAGGCATAGTACCCTGTACTGCCATCCGTTCTCCGCCATTGGACAGAAAATGTCCAGGTACGATTACCAATGCGATGGAAATATCGTTGGGCGATCCAGCGACTTCCTTTGTTAGGATGCCGTCTTTTTGCCCATTTCCACAATGCTTGGTAAATCTGAAAGTCGGCATGGTGAAACACCCTGGAAGCGACGTTGAAACGGTGGAAGTTTGTCCATCCTCGGATAATAGGGTTCAGTTTGGCAATGAGGTCTTGTTGGCGTGCCATCCGATTGGCCCGAATCACCGCTCGAATTTTAGCGAGAAACGCTTTTTCGGATGTTTTGGATGGCCGTGTAAGCAATTTTCCTTTGAACTTTCGGATGTTACATCCCAAGAAATCAAACCCATCTTCGATATGCGTAATCTTGGTTTTTTCTTCTGACAGGGTAAGGCCTCGCTCCTGGAGGAATTGCCGGATGAGTGGTTTTACTTGTTCATCCAGCAGCTCGGGACTTTCTCCCGTCACAATAAAGTCGTCGGCATATCGAGTAAAGTTGACTTTTGGATTGTACATCCGACCGTTCCTGTATTTGCGCACGAATCTCTCTTTCAGTAAGGGCTCCAATCCATCCAGCGTCATGTTACAAAGCACAGTCGAAATCGTACCGCCCTGCGGGGTGCCTTCTTCCGAATTGTGGAAGATACCGCCATCCACGAAACCGCTCTTTAGAAATTTTCCAAGGATTTCTTTGTCCATCGGAATATTATCCAGCAGCCATTTGTGGCTGATATGATCAAAGCATCCTTTGATGTCTCCCTCCAGAATCCAAGCCGGTGATGTGCCGCGGCTTAGACTTGTGAAGCAGTGTTCAATGGCATCTTGCACGCAACGTCCTTTGCGAAATCCGTATGAGTGAGCATCCGCCGTTGTTTCCGCAACAGGGTCGAGCGCGAACCTGTACAGGGTTTGCATGGCTCTGTCTGTCATGGTTGGAATGCTGAGGGGGCGAAGCTTACCGTTTTTCTTTGGTATATACACACGCCGAAGCGGTAACGGTCGGTAGCCGTGTCGTTTTAATTTTCCGACCGCTTTCAATTTACCGTCGGGTGTGTCCCAAAGTTCATGGTCAACACCGGAAGTTCGCTTCCCTCTGTTTTCTGTCACTTGTTTCACTGCAAGCACTTTCGCATAATACGAGTGCGTCAGTGTCCATTGCAGGGCTTTGACCTTGCCCCACTTTCTTTCCTTTGCGGCCTTTGTAATACGCATTTGCAGTTTCTTCACGCACTTCTCAGCATTGGCAAAATCAATGTCTTGCCAGCGCCGGCCGGCGCGAGGAGTCGCACACAGTTTCCTGTTCATCTGCTTTACCCCTTTCAGAAATTTTTCAAACTCTCTTGCAAAGAAAGACCAGACGGAAGTCTGCACCCTTTCGGGCAAGGTAATGTTGCAACCTCTATCCCGGCCGTTACAGCCAGGCATTCGCTTTTTCCGTCCTCCTGTACCCGCACCTTCATTAGCGTCCCTCACGGGAAACCTTCCATACAGTTATGGGAAGATACGGGCTTACCACGTTCCACTTGATTGATACAGATAACGTAGACTCTGCCTTTTCGCCGGAAGTCATTTGACCGTGTGCTCCTATGCATTCAGAGGAACATCCGACTTCAGCCCCGTTTTGGGTCAGGCCTGACAGCAACTTTGGCCTGTTCTGCAATAACGACGTTTATCAGCAGTTCAGATTTCTTAGTCATATTATCTTCGCCTGCTCCCTGACTGTATCGTTGCTAACAGTCTTGCAGCTTCCTCGCGGTTGCCGCTCCTTCTCGTTCTGAGAAAGGGCTACTGTGTCCCGTTCCGTTTCCTCATGGGCATTACTGACCACTTTGTGAACGGTAGGCGCCGCCGACGGTACGGCGGGTCCTCTCATTTGGAGGACAATCAATCAAGTGACTTGCGTGTCACACGAAGCTGTTGGCATCGACATGGAGTATGTGTCGGCCTGACATACGACAACCCCCTTCAGCCTTATTATAATTGCTTGTTTCTTCACTTTCAAGGCTTTATATTTGAATATCCATGTAATTGTATGCTTGACTTGCGGTCCCGGCTATGCTATGATAAGGACATAGAAGTATAGGGAGGCGCGCTATGAGCTGGAATGAACGCATCAAGGCAGCGCGGGAGGCGCAGAAACTGACCCGCGAGCAGACCGTGCGCAAAATGCGGGAGTATCTGCCTGCGGGCAAGACGGCCGTTGCCCGCACCCTCATCGCCTGGGAACAGGGCGACAGCGAACCCAAAGTGACCCAGGCCATCGCGCTGGCACGGGCGCTGGGCTATCACGAAGTTTCCGAATTGTTCAGCCAGGTGGAC
>NZ_CALADU010000069.1 GCF_937890665.1 uncultured Subdoligranulum sp. | reverse complement strand
CCGCCAACATCATCGGCATCAAGGCCTGCCAGGCTCTCATGCCCAACACCCCCATGGTCGCCGTGTTCGACACCGCGTTCCATCAGACCATGCCCCCCGTGGCCTACACCTACGCTCTGCCCTACGAGTACTATGAGCAGGACAAGGTCCGCCGCTACGGCTTCCACGGCACCAGCCACAAGTACGTCTCCCAGCGCGCTGCCGCTATGCTGGGCAAGCCCATCGAGGAGCTCAAGCTGATCTCCTGCCACCTGGGCAACGGTTCTTCCGTCACTGCCATCGACGGCGGCAAGAGCGTTGACACCTCCATGGGCTTCACTCCCCTGGCCGGTCTGCCCATGGGCACCCGCTGCGGCGACATCGACGCCGGCATCCTGGAGTACCTGATGAACAAGCATGGCTACAACATCGACGAGATGCTCAGCATCCTCAACAAGAAGTCCGGCGTGCTGGGTATCTCCGGCGTGTCCTCCGACTTCCGTGATCTGGAGGCTGCTGCTCCTCAGGGCAACCAGCGTGCTCAGCTGGCTCTGGACTCCTTCGACTACAACGTGAAGAAGCTCATCGGCGCTTATGCCGCTGCTATGGGCGGCGTGGACGCCATCATCTTCACCGCCGGTGTGGGCGAGAACGGCCCCGACACCCGTGCCAATGTGGTCTCCGGCCTGGAGTACATGGGCGTGAAGCTGGACGCGGAGAAGAACAACACCCGCGGCAAGGAAGTGGACGTAGCCACCGACGACTCCAAGGTGCGTGTCCTGGTCATCCCCACCAATGAGGAACTGATGATCGCTATGGATACTGCCGCCATCGTCAAGGCCTGATTTCTAAACTATTTACGAGCGGCGCTGGAAATCTTCCAGCGCCGTTCTTTTTTGCCGATAAAAAATCCCGGTTCCCAAACTGTTCCATGTCATAGGGACATGAAGTGAACCTACCCTAAGGGGCAACATCGATACGGCACAAATGAAGGTAGCTGTAAGTCATAACATGGCTTACAGCTACCTTTTTATTTTTACGGTTCTATATCCGACACCTGCAAATAATTACAACTGTACATATCTGCTTTTTGAGATATAATTTTTAACTGGGGGATGATGTTATGAGTGAACCGTTTGATTATGGACATTTCGATATTGTCCTTGCCGATTATTTAAGGGTAAACGGAATTAGTAAAAATCAGCTTTCAGACAAAGCAAATTTGCAACGGACGCAGTTGAATTCATATTGTAAGAATAATATAAAAAGACCCGATCTTGATGTTCTTGCTCGTATCTGCTATGCGCTGAACTGTGATTTGTCAGATATAATCCGCTATGTCCACCCGCACGATAGAAATGGAGAGAACGACAATGGCTGAAGCAAAAGTAATTGTTATTCCTGATGGGAAAATTTGTGATTATATTGACGGGAAATTCCGGAATGATACCCCTGAAGAATATGTACGTCAGACCATCGAAAAGCGCCTGGTAAATGAGCATAAGTATTTACCATCCCAGATTAGAATCGAGTATACTTTACAGGTAGGTTCCAACAAACCGAGAGCTGACATTGTAATCTGGGAAAAAGATTGTGAGGAGCAAACACAATCGACAATCAAGCTGATCATTGAATGTAAGAAAGAAACTGTTGATGCCAGAAACGCAAAAGACGGCATTGCTCAGTTGCAATCTTATATGTCTGTTTGCCCTAATTGCGAATGGGGCATGTGGACAAATAGTATTCAAAAATTTGTGTTTCGTAAATATCTGGATGAGGCTGGAAACATTTGCTTCATGGAATATAATGATATTCCCGCAGCAGATGGTAATCTGGATGATGTTAATAGACCAACCAGAAAAAGCCTTAGAAATGCCTCAGATGACAATCTTCTGTTCGTATTTAAGACATGCCACAACCACATCTATGTAAACGATGGGATGCAGAAACAGCCCGCATTTTTTGAACTACTGAAGGTTATTTTCTGTAAAATTGAGGATGAAAGAAATATCCCAAATCCATTGGAGTTCTATACTACCTCTGAAGAACGTTCCAATCCAGATGGTCAGTTAACTGTGCAAAAACGTATTTCTAAGATTTTCGAAAAGGTAAAGAAACGGCACGGAAAGATTTTTGACGCCAATGACGAAATTAAACTGACACCTCGCAGTTTGGCGTATATAGTAAGTGAGTTACAACGGTACAGCCTACTTAATACGAACATCGACATTAAGGGCAAAGCTTATGAGGAGATAGTTGGAGCAAACTTACGTGGTGACCGCGGAGAATTTTTTACACCCCGTAATGTCATGAAAATGGTAGTCGAAATGATTAATCCCAAGATTGATGAACGGGTGCTGGATAGTTCTTGTGGAACGGGCGGTTTTCTGGTTACTGCTATGACCCATGTGATTGACCAGTTGGAAAAGCAATTTTCTGAACAAGTTGGTCTCTCTAAGAAAGAATGGGATGCTGATTGCATTAGAGCATTTCAGGATAAGATATCTGAAATGGCCTCTACAAATTTCTTTGGATTTGATATCAACCCTGACCTTGTTAAAGCTACCAAGATGAACATGGTGATGAACAACGATGGTAGCGGCAATATTCTCCAAACAAACTCTCTCCTGCCTCCCCACGAGTGGTCGGACGAGTTTAAAAGCAGACTGGCAGATGCATTAGGCATTAAAAAGACAGAAATTAGGAATCACAATACCATTGCTTTCTTTAATGTAATTGTAACAAACCCGCCGTTCGGCAGCAAGATTCCCATTAAAGATAAGGCTGTTCTTGAACAATTTGAACTGGCACATATTTGGGAAAATAATAAAAAGAGCGGTACATGGACAATGACTGATCGTTTACAGTCATCAGTACCACCCGAAATTCTTTTTATCGAGCGTTGTACTCAGTTTTTGCTCCCTGGCGGTAGGATGGGTATTGTGTTACCCGATTCTATCCTTGGTTCCCCTGGGCTTGGTTATATCCGTGAGTGGATGATTAAAAATCATCGCATTATTGCAAGTATAGACTTACATGTTGATACCTTCCAGCCTCGAAATGGAACTCAGACGTCTGTTTTGTTCCTACAAAAAAAGACACAGGAACAAAAAGATATAGAAGAAAAGACTGGGACCATGGCTGATTACAACATTTTTATGGCCATGGTCGAAAAGGTCGGACATGATAAGCGAGGCAACCCTATTTTCAAGCGTGATAAAGAAGGCAATGAAATCCTTATTCCCGACAATGACAGTGTGCTTGTATTGGGTGAAACCGGAGAAGGGGATCGCACCGTTGCCCACCAACAAAAGAAAAAGGTCGAAGATGACCAAACAACTGATGTACCTGCTATTTTTGCAGAATGGAAACGTCAGGAGGGAGTGTCATGGTAAGCAGTAATTTGGCGCTTCAGCTGGAGGTCACCACACAGCCCAAAATAGAAGTTCAAGAATCGCCAGTAAAGTGGTGTTCTGTCAGTTTGTCAGATGTAGTTAGTCGAGGAAAACGTCTTGAGGCGAGTGTTTTCGATGTGGAAGCTAAGCAAGCAAGGGAGAAAATCTCTAAAGAAATATACGGTACAGTAGCGCTTGCTGGCGATAACGGTTTAATTGAAACAGCTTATTATCCTGGTTGGATTCAACGGAGTCGTCTTAAAAGGATATACTGTGACAGAGAGTATGGAGAAGGATTTTACCTTCCCTCACAAATGACAGATATTTATCCGAAACCAGAAAAATATATATCACGATTAGCGGATTGTGATATGGATGAGCTTCGCTTGAAGAAAAACACCCTACTACTGACGCGTAGTGGCACAATAGGCAGCGTAGCTTATGTATCAAAAACATTAGATAGGTGTGTGTTCTCTGATGATGTAATCCGTATCACCTTCAAAGAACAGTATGATTTGGGGTATGTTTACGCATTTCTTAAATCAAAAGTTGGAAATTTAATTCTGAGGACAAATGGGTATGGTTCAGTAATTACCCATATTGAACCAGGACACTTGGAAGAAATTACTGTTCCAAACGCACCTATAGAATTACGAAAAAGGGTTAATGATCTAATTGTTCGCTCCTATGCGTTGCGAGATGAATCCAACGAAATGATAGATGAGGCAACACAGTTGTTGGTTGGAGAACTACATTTGCCACCTATCTATAAGATGGAAAAAAGCGATTCGACGGTAGACACATACAGTGTAAAACTTAGTAATATGAATTTGCGTCTTGATGCCTCCTACCATGTACCAATTGTTGATGCTATCATAGCACATCTACATCAAAATGCAGATGAAATAACCACCATAGGTGATTCCAGAATCAGTAAAGAAGTTATTCTCCCGGGAAGGTTTAAGCGCGTTTATGTAGACGAAGGGCATGGCCGAGGTTTTATCGGTGGAAAGCAACTTGGGGAGTTGGATCCATCCAATAAAAAGTATTTATCGTTAGCCCATCATGGGGAACGGATAGGTGAGCAGTTGGAATTGCACGAAAATATGACATTAATCACAAGAAGTGGAACTATCGGAAAAATAGCTTTAGTACCTAAACACTGGGAACATTGGGTAGCAAGTGAGCACATCATTCGTGTAATCCCCGCAAATTCAAAAATAGCCGGATATTTGAATATTTTTCTTGCTTCCGATTATGGGCATCAACTAATTGCTCGTTTCACATATGGCTCTGTTGTTGATGAAATTGATGATAACCATGTGCGTCAAATTGCTATTCCTTTACTAAAGGATCGTGCCGTGCAAAAACATATTAACGAGTTGGCATTGGGGGCAAACAAAAAAAGATATGAGGCGTATTGCTTAGAGCAAGAGGCTCTGCGAATTATGAATGAAGAAGTTATTTTGGCAAAGTGAGATGGCCTTCACTGCCAGGCAATGGCTTTAGTATCTGGCAAGCAGTACAGCAGGTTTTGATTGTTACAAATTTTGTAGTGGCTATTTTCTCTGATCTGTAGTATTGTGTCTTGCTACAAGGAGGCGAGGCACATGAACGACACGCTGAAACTACTGTATGACAGATTTTACACTCCAGTGCCTATGGAGGAAGCCGAGCAGGAAATCGAAACTTGTCACCGGCAGCTTATCGAGAGCCTGGAAAAACCCGAGAGAAAACTGGTGCTAAGGATGGACGCACAAGGCCTGATTGCGGAGCAACGCTCCGTGGACAGTTTTATCTGCGGATTCCGTCTGGCGTGGGAACTGGCATACGAACTGAATCACTTTGAAATGGACAGGCATCCATCTCCAGCGGAAGAAACGGAGATGGATGCCTGATTTTATCTACTCAATAACGATAGCTTCCCCCAGCCGATGGTGCCGTCAAGAGTTATGCGCAAGGTGGGTAGTGTCGAGAGTTGGATCTGTTGACAAAAGCCCTAAAAGCTCTACCCTTATGGTATAATAGAAACA
>NZ_CALADU010000068.1 GCF_937890665.1 uncultured Subdoligranulum sp. | reverse complement strand
CGCTTTCCGGGTAGGATGTTTTCGACCAAGATAAACAAACAACCGCAAAGCGCCTGATGAACAGGATATTCAACCAGCTCCTCAACGTCAAAGGCGTGGTGGTCGAGACCGTGCGGATCGTCGATTCGCCCCTGCGCCCCGAGCCCGTGCTCGAGGTTCGTGTGCGCCCGCGCAGGGGCATGCTCCGATGCTCACCGCTGTGGCAGACGTCGTCATGGTTACGACCAAGGTGGCGGCGTGCGTCGTTGGCGTCATCGGGATTTCGGCTGCTGGCGGGTCGAACTGGTCGCCATGATGCCGCGCGTGGACTGTCCCGGGTGCGGGGTCGTGGTCGCGTCCGTGCCGTGGGCGGAACCGGGCAGCCGGTTCACGCGCGACTTCGAGTCCGAGTGCGCGTGGCTGATGAGCGACCAAGCCAAGACGGAATTGAACCATTGGGTGTTCTGGGCGTCCCACAACCGTATCCCCGAGATAGTCGAACTCGCGAGGAGGATCAGGAGACGGCGCCCGGACATCCTCAGGACCATCCAACTCGGCTACTCCAACGCCAGGCTCGAGGCGTCCGACAACCGCATCAAGGTCACCATCCGCATGGCCTACGGCTTCCACCACGTCACCAACCTCATAGCACTCGTCATGCTCCGTTGCGGCGGACTCGACGTCCGACTCCCACAACCCGCAATCTAACCCACGAAAACAGCAGAAGCCTCAAAAGTAATGAGTAAATATGATAGTCTGGTCAAGTATATATGTATCCTTGACGGAGATAGTTTTGGCTCTTGGGTTATTGACCGTGAAAACGATGGAACGCTCGAACATCCAATTCAGATGCCATATGTAAGCTACTCTGATATGGTGTATCATTTTATCGATGATATATATGATTTTATCGACCATAACAAGGACATGGAGCTGAACCGTTACGGTGACATTCTGAATCAGAATGGCCTTAAATGGGGAAGCAAGTCTATGAGCACCGCAGATGTATCGAATCTGGATGCACAGTGCATCATGGCATTGATCACCGGAGCTGTCCGGGCAGAACGATTCTGTGATGGTGCTTTGCTTGGATTTTTCAAAGATGGCAGTATCCGGAAATGGCTGGAGCGACTGAAAGAACTTGATAATGGCAGCGGAACCGAGGTGAGATAAAGGCATGGCTGAAATTAAGAGCGTAAATGAACTGTTGAGCATGAATCTGAATATTCCGGACTATCAAAGGCCGTACAAGTGGGATATTCAAAACATCGACGATTTATTCCTAGACATCACCAATGCAATTAGTGATGCGGACAGATACAGAACTGAGTTCAAATACCGTATCGGAACGATCATCCTGCACAGAACAAAGAATGACACCTACGATGTGGTGGATGGGCAGCAGAGAATCATTTCTCTGGTGCTTCTAAAGCAATGCCTTGAACCGGGATTTGAGTGTTCGATTCTCCAGATAGATTTCACCAACAAGGTGAGCCAGTTCAACATTCACAGGAACTATGCGTTTATCAGAGAGTGGTTCTCCCTAAAGAGCGAAGATGTAAAACGGGACTTTATCCATGCCTTTGAGCATATTTTAGAGGTCGTCGTTGTTTGCGTAGACAAAGTAACCGAAGCGTTCCAGCTTTTCGATTCACAAAATACAAGAGGTAAGGCATTAGACCCGCATGACCTTCTGAAAGCGTACCACCTCCGTGAAATGAAAAAGTATCCCTATGAAATGGAACACGCTGTTACAAAATGGGAAGCAAAGGATACTGAGAAGATCAAAGAGCTGTTTGATCTATATTTGTTTCCAATCTTGAATTGGAGCCGAGGCATTAAAAGCAAACCGTTCATAGCCAAGGAAATCGACACCTATAAAGGTATCGCAGAAAGCTCAACCTATTCTTACGCACGACGGGCAAGCCGAGCTATGCCGTATTTCCAGATTACCGAGCCATTTATTTCCGGCAACGACTTCTTTGAAATGGTCGAGCATTATATGTATCTGCTCCAGGATATTAAGTCGGAGATCTGCAACAATCCCCGTTTCAAGGAGATTAAGCTGGTTATCTGCGGCGGCAAGGATGTAGAAACACCGGAAGAAATGGACAAAGTAAAGTTCGGCTCTGCCGGTTTCGGATACACGAAGAATCTGTTTTATTGTGCGCTGCTTTGCTATTACGACAAGTTCCATAACTTCGATGAAATGGCAGTCAAGAAGCTATTTTCCTGGGCGTTTATGCTCCGTGTAGATATGAAGACCCTGGGGTTTGACAGCGTAAACAAGTACGCTATCGGTGACGAAAATTCCAGATATACAAACACAATCGGTATTTTCTCCAAGATCAGCTTTGCCCGGATGCACCACGAAATATCCGGATTGCAGATAAAGGTACGGAGAGGACCGGACAGCCCATCCAATAACTTGTTGTATGACACGATCAAAGAAATCAATGGATATGGAGGTGCGGAATGAGCAAATTAGTAACTGAACTTCATATTATTGGTGAAAACGGCAATATGTTCGACACAGATATGGAGTACATAATCCCTCTATACCAGAGAGCCTATGCGTGGGAGGACAAGCAACTCACCCAGCTGATTGAGGATATTAACGATGTTGCGGAGGACTCCAATTACTACATTGGCTCCTTGATCGTTTCCAAGCAGTTCGGACGATATGAAGTAGTGGATGGCCAGCAGCGGCTTACCTCGCTGTATTTGCTGCTGAACTGCCTTGGAATCAAAACAAAGCCCACACTCACATTTGCGTGTAGAGAAAAATCGAACTATACCCTAAGAAACATTGAAGAACTACTGCTCGAAAACCGCAGCAAGATCGATATGGATCGGATTGAACCGGGAATCCAAAGGGGCATCAGGATACTATCTCACGAATTGACAAAGGATCATTTCGACAGGGAAAGCTTTATGGAAAAGCTGGCTAAAATTATCGTCTATCGGATTGAGGTTCCGGAGAATACCGATCTGAACCGCTATTATGAGATAATGAACACCAGAGGTGAGCAATTAGAGCAACACGACATTCTAAAGGCCACGCTTATGAGCTATTTGAGTGATGATTCTGAGAAGGGCTTGTTTGCGAAGATATGGGATGCTTGTAGCGATATGACCGGCTATGTGCAGATGCACTTCATCAGCAAGAACAATGCGGTAAGAGAGGCTATTTTCGGCTCCGAATGGAACAGTATGCCGCCTAACAGCTGGCAGAAATACAAAAAGGCTATAAGTGGAACGACACAGGAAACCACCGGACATAAAATCTGTGACCTGATCGAAAAGAACTTCAAGGTTGAAGATGATGAAGGCTATGTGGATGGTGATGTGCGTGTTCGCTTTGAAAGTGTTATTGAGTTTCCATACTTCCTGCTGCATACGCTGAAGGTCTATGTGAGTCTTTACGGTGTCACCCATGAAATAGCAACTTCAAAAATCGTGGATGAACTCTTGGATGATAAGAAGCTCCTTGATGCGTTCAACAGAGTTGTATCCTGCGGCATAACGGATACCGGCAGGATCGCAGACAGCAAAGAAGATTTTGCCAGAGGGTTTATTATTTGCCTGCTCAGAACCAGATACCTGTTCGATAAGTACATCATAAAGAGAGAGTACGCAAATGACAGCGCTGATGGCGAATGGAGCTTGAAGAGCCTGCATGTTTCCGGACAGCAATCGAAGAAGAAAGCATATTACGGGAACTCCGAGTTCACCCGTTCCGGCGAATGGACACGTACAGAATGGACACGTGCAAATGATTGGCGAACCAAGACCAATATTATGATGCAGTCCGCCTTGCGTGTTTCCTACACTTCCCCAAAGGTAATGCACTGGATTACCAAACTCTTGATATGGCTTTCGGAAGCTGATTGCAAGAATATCAAAAATGATGCCATTACAAAGTTTGATAAAGTTGCCGAAAACATCGCTATTGATGCAGTAAGGGAAAACTTCTTTCAGGTTTGTTCGAACGGCGTGTATGCGATGGGTGTCAATACTCCGCATATTGTCTTTAACTACCTGGATTACTTGCTGTGGAATGACGACCGGAACGGAAAGAAGAAGAAATACAGCGACTTTGTTTTTGAATTTAGAAATTCCGTAGAGCATTGGTATCCGCAGAATCCATCTGAGGGAACATTCGAGCAATGGAAGGATGGTGTTGACCAGTTTGGAAATCTCTGTATCATTCAGAGAAATGTGAACTCCAAATTTTCTAATATGTCTCCGGAAGCAAAGAAAAGTACATTTAAGGATATGATAGTCAAGGGGAGTATTAAACTTCGCATTATGAGTGAACTGACAGAAAAAAACGGCGACAAACCAGCCAGCCTTTACTGGAAGGAAAGGGCGTACAAGGCGCATGAAGAAGAAATGCTTGGCCATTTGAAAAAAGCTTGCAACATTGAGTAAGCAAAGAAGCCATAGCGACAACTCCAGGCGAGAGAGTGACAGCTATGGCTTTTCTTTACACTTCAGCGTTGAAATGCCAAACCTTGGCGGGTATTTCTCTGTTGTTGCCGCTGATCTTAATGTGGTCGGTATAGATGTTCAATTTCCAATGGTTGTACTCATTGGCGTTGTATCTTTTACATTCCTGAGTTAGATATGATTTCAGAACCTCCCACTTTACCATGAGGATGTTCCTACTCTTCAAGCGGAGCACAACAAGGGCTTTATCGGTTTCGCTCAGAACATGGGCTTGTTCTTCTGTAATATCAACCCAATAAAAACCTTGCGGATGCATCTTCGACTGAGGGGTGAAGAACGTGATGGTTTCGCCATTCTGTTTTCTCCCTCTAAACAAGATTTTGAGGCTTCTGCTGTTTTCCTGAGTTCTAAATAGAAGCGCAACACCTAAACCTCAACTCCCTATTGAACACATACACGGATCCGCCGCTACCTGCCCAAGAGGACCAGTCTCGACGGCCTGACGGACGCCGACCTGCAGGCCATCGTCCAGGAGATCAACGACACCCCCCATGAAGGTCCCGGACTGGGAAACACCCAACGAGGCTTGGTACCGCGAGCTCGGCAAGCTAATGTCGAGGACAAGCCACCCAAAGACGAGCATTGCACTTACAAATTGAATCCGGGCCAGCCACTCGCCAACAACGTATCGGTCCATTATATGTCAGCAACATTCTGAACTATCATGAACCATCAAGTACAACTAACTACTGAGAAAATCCAATCTTGCGAGAGGAAATTATGCGGCGGTGATGCTATTTCTGATCATCGTGCGCCATTGAACGCGGCTAATAGGAGAAACAGTCTGGAATTGTAAAGACCTCAGGATCGTAAGGGCCTCTCTGTCCAGGGTCAACAAACTACAAATTCTGCGATCCTGTATCATACAATCAAAGTTAATTCGTTCTAAACCATAATGATCGAACAATCTCTGTAACAAACCGCCCC
>NZ_CALADU010000067.1 GCF_937890665.1 uncultured Subdoligranulum sp. | reverse complement strand
CAGATTTGGCTATTTCTTCTGGCCTCTTTGGGGCTATTTTAGGTGAACCCTAATAAGTATAGGGCAGCAAAGCTCTGGCAAGTATACCAGTGTTTGTACATTTCCCTTATGAATTTGCCCCTTGTACAATGAAAGAACAAGGAGGCGTTCGATATGACAGACTATATTGGAAATTACAAGAATCGACCGCGCAGGGTGGTGTTTTATGGTCGTGTTTCAACAGAGCACGAAGAACAGTTATCTGCGCTGGGAAATCAGATGGAATGGTATACGGATCTTGCATTGCGCAATCCCAACTGGAGCGTTGTAGCGCAGTACATAGACGAAGGTATAACCGGAACGCAGATGAAGAAACGTCCATCATTTATGCGGATGATGGAGCACGCAAAGGAACATCGCTTTGATTTGATCGTCACTCGTGAATTGTCGAGATTTGCGCGTAACACGGTGGATGCATTGAATGCCACGCGAGAACTGAAGCAATACGGTGTGGAAGTCTATTTTGTAAACGATGGCATCTGGACAATGGATGGCGATGGAGAAGTTCGCTTGACCATTATGGCGAGTATTGCCCAAGATGAAAGCCGCAAGACCAGCGAGCGCGTAAAGGCCGGACAGAAGATGAGCCGTGAAAAGGGCGTACTCTATGGCAGTGGCAATATAATCGGTTATGACCGCGTGGACGAAACCTATGTAATCAATGAGGAACAGGCAGCAACGGTGCGCAGAATTTTTAACCTGTACGCCGAGGGGTACGGTGAAACGACTGTTGCCAAAATGCTTATAGAAGAAAACTGCAAGGATGGCGGTGGTGGCCTGAGCTGGACGGCGAGCAAGGTGTCGCGGGTACTCCGCAAGCCCACTTACAAGGGCTATATGACCTATAATAAATCTCATATTGATGACTTCCTCAGCCATAACCGTATCAATCACAGCGAGGCAGACTATGTTCTTGTAAAAGGCGACTTTGAGCCAATCGTCTCAGAAGAGCTTTGGGAAACCTGCAATCAGATCCGCAGCAAGCGGGCTGCATTTGTCAAAGGAAAGGATGGTCGTGCCCATAAATTTGGCGTGTCCTTTCCGCAGAATAAGTGGACGAAAATTCTGTTTTGTGATTGCGGGAAGCGATTCCAAATCGAAGGCTACGATAAAACAGCCAACGGTGGAAAAAATATGCGGCTTATCTGCGCACGGTCGAAAATGTTCAAAAAGAAAGATGCCGACAGAGCACTGAACGGCATTACTTGTCCGGCACCATACGCATCAGAATGGAAACTGGAATTGATGGCAAGGGAAGTGTTCCGTACAGTTTGGAAAGAAAATGCCGAGGATATATTGAGTCTTTTGCGGATGTTGGATGCAAATCTGAACACTACCGGCACGCCGAATGATGTGACCCGGCTGGAAAATAAGCTCTCTGCGCTGAATGAGGAATTAGACGATCTTGTCAGCCAGCGGGCAAGCCGAAGCATAACTATGGATGATTTCTTAACCAGAAGTACGGAAATCAACAATCAAATAGTAAATGTTGAAGGCATACTGCAAAGTTCCATACAGGAACAGCGTCCTAAAGCAAGGTTGGATATGCACAGCATTGAGGCTGCGCTCAGCGATGATGCTTCTTTTCCGGATGGTAAAATAGAGCTGGGCTTTCTGGACAGGTATGCCGTCCGGATTGTAAAAAGCAATAACCACTATATTTGGATGTTGCAGTTGATAAACGTGCAGCAGATCATGCCTGTTCCATCGGAGAGGCAGCCGGTAGCGATGGTTACCTATAAAAGTGGCGTTCCTTATGATATTGAGCAAGAGCAAATCGACAAGCAGACTAAAGAAAGCGCTGAACCAGATTGCACAGAGATATGCCGCCCACAGGATTTCTTTTTGAACATGAATCGCACCAAAAGAAAACGCAAGCTGTTGGAATGGATGGAAAGCTGTAAAGAAAATCAGGTGAGTGTGGTGGATGAAAAGATGCCGCTTTTGAGTTTTGCAGTTGACTTTGTGACAGCCTACGAGTATCAGAAAGCGCGAGGAATGAAGATCCACCCCGGCTTGTGGAAAGATATGCGGGTGGATATATTTCTGGTAAAAAAAGAAAATTGAAAAAGTTGCGGAAAAAATCCGGCTCGCTGTTCTCTTATGTATTAGGAGGTTCCAAACCTCCGAAAAAGTGAATAGCGTCCTCTGCTGTACCGCATTGGGGAAGCAGCGCCATGACCGGATTCCGCGAGCGTGCCAAGGTGCGAGAAAACATATCGCATAGCTGCAAGGTTGTGCGAGGCAAAGCGCCGGGAAGGGTTGCCTGTCTGGAATTTGCAGAGGGAGAAAAACGCACAGCTATAACGACAGATCGTGCCGTGGAGGAACATCTTCCACGGCATTTTTGTGTTGTTATGGAATGACTTTTAATTTGATATTTGTGGCGATAAATGGTACTATATGATTATACTATTTAGGAATTATAAGAAAACACAGCAGGTGGTGGGCAATATGACTAAAAAAGAAAAAGCCAAGCAAATGATTCATAGTTCTGCCGCTGAGTATCTGACTTTTGTAGCCGCTACCGGTGAGAGCAACGCCAGCTATGAAATGCGGTATGAGGACGAGAATATTTGGCTGACGCAGAAGATGATGGCGTCGCTGTATGATGTGGATGTTCGTACAATCAGTGAACATATAAAAAAGATCTATGACGATGGCGAACTGATGCAGGGGGCAACTATCCGGAAATTCCGGATAGTTCAAACAGAGGGCGCCCGGCAGGTTAACCGAGAAGTCACCCACTACAATTTGCAGCTTATCATTGCCGTTGGCTTCAAGGTGAACAATCAGCGCGCTGTGCAGTTCCGCAAGTGGGCTGGGCAGATCGTGAAGGACTACACGATCCAAGGCTGGACAATGGACACCGAACGCCTGAAAAAAGGCCATATGTTCACGGACAAGTACTTCGAACGCCAGCTGCAACAAATTCGGGAAATCCGTTTGTCGGAACGCAAATTCTATCAGAAAGTCACTGACCTGTATGCGACCGCATTTGACTATGACAAGGGTGCCCAGACGACGCGGCAATTTTTCCAGACGGTACAGAATAAAATGCACTTTGCTGTCCACCGCCACACAGCTGCCGAGTTAATCTACGAGCGCGCCGATGCCACCAAAGAGCACATGGGGCTGACTACTTGGGAAAATGCCCCCGACGGCAAAATCCTAAAAGCGGATGTGACGGTCGCCAAGAACTATTTGAGCCAAGAGGAAATGGACTATCTGGAACGCATCGTGACAATGTATCTGGACTATGCAGAATTTCAGGCGCGGCGAAAGATTCCCATGAGCATGGAAGACTGGTCCAGACGTCTGGACGGATTTTTGGAATTTAACGGCGAAAAGCTACTGACCGACCCCGGAAAGATCAGCGCGGAGCAAGCAAAGCTCCACGCCGAGACCGAGTATGAAAAATATCGGTTGGTACAGGATCGCCTGTATGAGAGCGATTTTGACCGCTTCCTTATGCTGGAGCAGGAAGTAAACCATGCCGATGAAGGCTGATAGAAGAACTATTATCAATGCCTTATTGAAAAAGTAGTATAATAAAAAATCGTGCCGTGGAAGAATCTTCTTCCACGGCTTTTCTATACCATGATATTGCACTGCAAACTTGCAATTGCTCGATGTTTTTTAACGCCGAAATTTCAGAAAACTTGATTTTTTTGAAATTTCTTGATTCCTGAAATTTCAAATTAGTTCGATTTCCTGAAATTTCTGTGGTATAGAGTCATTGACTTGTACATTTTGAAAATGATAAATGCAGTATTATACTGATGGGGAAGGAGGGAAAAACAATGCAATACGATAAAGCAGACCAGCAAAACTGCCCGCGCAGAGTTGTGTTCTACGGACGAGTGTCTACGGAAATCGAAGCACAAATATCAGCATTGAAAAATCAAATGAACTGGTATCTGGAGCTCGCAGAACATCATCCGAATTGGATGGTGGTTGGACAATATGCAGATGAGGGAATCTCCGGAACTGGCATGAAAGCCCGGACCTCTTTTATGAAAATGCTGCGAGATGCCCGGAAAAAGAAGTTTGACCTGATTGTGACCCGCGAGGTTTCCCGCTTTGCCCGAAACACAGTGGATACTTTGGTGACGACCCGTGAGCTGAAGCAATACGACGTTGAAGTATACTTCGTCAATGATGACATCTGGACGATGCGTGGAGATGGAGAGGTTCGCCTGACCATTATGGCAAGTCTTGCACAAGATGAAAGCCGTAAAATGAGTGAACGCACCAAGGCGGGCATTCAGACGTCACAGAAAAAGGGTACCTATGTTGCGGGACCGACACCGTTTGGATATAAGCGTGATAAAAAGGCTCATACGCTTGTGGTGCAGGAAAGTCAGGCAGAGACTGTCAGAAAAATTTTTGCTTGGTATGCTGATGGCATAAATGGCACCGAGATAGCCCAGACACTAACGCAAGAAGGCGCACCGAATAAATCCGGAATGCCACAATGGAGCGCGCGTCAGGTTCTCTCAATCACCAAGAATACGATTTATAAAGGGTATTTGACATACAACAAATCGCATATTGATGATTTCCTCAGCCATAAAAGCATCAAGAACAGCGAACAGGATTACATTCTGGTAAAAGGCAGCTTTGAGCCAATCGTTTCAGCGGAACTATGGGATAGATGCCAGCGCCGCAGACATACATGGCAGTCG
This sequence comes from uncultured Subdoligranulum sp., assembly GCF_937890665.1. The sequence continues at coordinate 689 of NZ_CALADU010000067.1, read as the reverse complement.
TACAAAGACGGCAATATAACGCAGGCTTACTTGTATGGAAAGAGCGAGCACACCGACAAATGGGCTTGCCGCCTGTTTTGCGGCTGTGGAGCCAGAATGCGGGCGTTCCATGCAGAAAAAGGTATTATCCGATATATTTGCTATCAGCGGTCGCTGAGGAGCAAACCGCCCAAATGCAGCGCTCCCAATGTGCAAGCATGGAAGCTCGAACTGATGGCGCGAGAAATCTACAAAACCGTTTGGCAGAATCACCGACAGGAGATTTTGGAAGAATACCGGCGGAAACCAGAAAACGCAGCGACCAATAGCGAAAAGATAGAGGAAGCACTTAGCTGGCAAGAGCCGTTTCCAAACGGTGAAATCAGTCGGGAATTTCTGGACAGATTTGTGCCGAGAATCTTTTCCATCGATGGACAGAAATTCATCTGGGAACTAAATCTATTTCAAGTGTCATGCACTGTTCAATGCAATGTGCGCGGAACGTATAATTATCATTCGATTTCGGCAGAAAGAATCATGCCGGGAAAAACAAAAGCGAAGAAAGGGGATGGGGCCGTCAATAGGATACTTGAGGATGCAAACAGTACGCGCTTTTGGGTACATACCTATGATGACGACCCAATAAGCAGGCCGCAATCAAGAATCCTCGCAAGTAATTGCGTTGGACTCTTGGAGCTCACGCTCAGCTT
>NZ_CALADU010000066.1 GCF_937890665.1 uncultured Subdoligranulum sp. | reverse complement strand
CAGTGTACATTCACTAACGTCTACATTTTCTGTGTAGTAGATGCGATCCATCCAAGATGTAAAATGCCAGCTGTCGCTTGTAACGTCAGAAGATGGAATTGAAAACAGTGTCATACCCTTTTCAAGGTATTTACATTTGTGATCCTCACTTCCTTTTTCCGGAACATAGGAAAGTCGCCATTGCTGACTACTACCGTAATGCAGACTCAGGAACCCCACAGTAATTGAATCGCCCGTGGTAGTTTTACTTTCGACTACCGCCCCATTTTCTACCAAATCCAGCCGAACTTCGATATGGCTATTATCGACGTCCAGCGTTTTTAATCGGATGAAGCGCTTGATCTCTTTCTTTGTATTTCCTCTTGCGCTACGCGGTGCCTCTCCCATTACACAACACCACCTTTCGCGGTGTTGTGCAAAGTGTACAAGGCTACGCTACAACCTCGGGGGGGGGGTAAATAATCGACTAATCGTCATTTTTTACAAACCTCCACTTGCTATTCGATGTTTCCAAACGTGATTCTAAATGTTCCACCTGTACATGATGTATAGGGGGTTCCGGTTAGTTTAAGAGTACCCGACTGATTATCGTACGATGTAATCTCCGTCGGACCATAGAGCCCATGCTCGGCGTGTGTGCGCATTGTAAGCGACAAAATCGAGAAATTCTTGGCCGTCAATTTCTCATACCCGTCCACGTCATTAAACGAGAACTGATAGGTGCCAGACGGTGTGCGCTCTATGTCGACAACTTTTGTGCTTGCGCCTCTTGCCGATTTCGGTGCATATCCCATCACATCACCCCCGGTCTGATGGCCCACCGCACGGGGATATCGGCCGTGGGTTTTTCTACCACCAGCGTGGTGACCGTGTCGGCGCCACTGGTGGTGTATCCGCCATCTATGATCGACAGTGCCTCATCCAGTACCTCATCGGTAGAGACAACACCGGTGGGCAGGTAGGAGGCAGTTGTTACAAAGACACTGTCTGCAGTGACGGCCGGCGCATCGTTATCGTCTGGTACCAGCTGTACGGTCTGCGTCCAGTTGTAGCCCCGGCCCTTGGCGTCCTCGTCTGCCTCAGTCCAACCGTCCAGCAGGTAGGTGGCGGTATACAGGGGAGCACAGGCGGCGATGGCGGCAAAAATGTCCTTGTTTTTTCCCTGCGGGTCATAGGTCGCCCGCAGCATGGCTGCTGTCCCAGCGTTGATCTGCGAGAGCTCTTGCTCCAGCTTAGTAAAAAATGCATCGGCTGCTGCCTGCATCACGCTGGTGTCGATGGCGTCGATGGTGTCCCGCATCAGGCCGCAGTAGGTTGGATCCAGCCGCAGATCCACGATGTGGTCGGCCTCGATCTTGGTGGCACCTACCGGGCGGGTGATACGATACAAGAACGTTTCGTCATAGTCGGCATTCCGGCGCATCTCCGGCAGAGCAGGAGATTGCGCCGCCAAACCAGTACGTACATAGAGTCCGGCCTGATTGTTGTTTTTGTCGTAGCCCAGCACGATGGCATCCCAGCGGGGATAGACGCCGTCCGCATCCTCAAACTGCAGGACCGTGTCGTTTTTGGTGTATGGGAAAGCCGCCCAGAATTCATCCGGGTGGATGCACCCTAGACCCTTGGAAAGGGTCACCGTGTTATCGCCGTTGGTAGTCGCAGAAAAACTATCCGCCGTGAGCAGCCCGCGGCTGCGCGCAGCATAGGCGGCCCCGAGATCCACACTGGTATACAGTTTGGCATCCAGCGGCCAGCATTGAAGTTCGGTCAAATGGTATCGCCTCCCAGCGTGATGTTATCAAATACAGGTTGCACAGAGCGCCCGGTCTGTTCGTAGATCAGCTTAACGCTGCTGACTCTTGCGCTGGCAGTAAGCCCCAGCTCCGGCACCCGCAGAGGGACGATGTCCCCTAGCTCGTATTCCTTACCATAGCACAGCAGTTTGTCTGTAGCGGTGGCCTTCAGGGTCAGGCCTCCCAGATGGTCCAAAAGAGCTGCTGTGGCATAGTTGGTCAGTGCGGTTTTGTACTCGGTCTCGGAGTAGGTTGCCTCCTCGGTGGAACCGTCCGCTTTTTGGATGGTGTACCGGTGCGTGACGCTGGAGCCATCCACCCACAGCTCGTGCCGGTCGGTGCCGGCGGAAGTCGTGTCGCCGACTTCCAGAAACAGTTGCTTCCAGTTGTCCTGCTCGGTGGGTTTTTCGCCGCCGCAAAGAATTACATTGGCGTAGTCGCTTCCATCGTCATCCAGAGCGGGGGAGGATAGGTTTCGCATGCGGGTACCAAAGAATCCGTGGTAGTTCTCGCTGCCTTGCCGGCTGCGGTCGGTTCCCTGATACAGTTCCAGCGTTTCGGCGGCGGTGAGCTTGTCAAACCGAACCCGCACGCCGAAACCGCCTGCCTTGGCCAACTGTACGATGGCGCTGCAGCAGTCTGTCCACTCCACCGTTTCCTCGCAGGGAGCGGTAAAAGCAGCGCTTTCCGGCACGGTGATGGGCAGGCCGCGCAGATTGGTGCGGCAGACCTCCAGGAGGCCCGCTGTGGCATCGGTGATGGTCCGGCTGCCCTTGGCTACCCGCTGCTTGAACCGGCACAGGCTGAACTGCCCGCGCACCGTCATTTTGTCGGTCTCAGTGTTTACTGCGGTGATAACCGCAGCAAGATGCGGTGTGTCTGGATTGTACAGGGTAGCCCACTTGATGAGCCTTGTCCGGTTCTTTTCGCTAGGAGCACATACCAGCTTGAATTCGCCCACATCATTCCAGGCGGGCATCCATTGCAGGCTGGTGATGCTCTCGACCAGTCCGATCCGATCTGTGCCGTGGTAGATGTAGAGCTTTACAATGGCTTCCTCAGACACCGCTTGCCACCCCCTTGGGCGCCGTGATGGTCGCCGTCATATTTTCCCGCCCTTCGTCGGCCGTCAGACGCAGTACGTTGTCTCCGGGGGACAGTGTCATCCACCAGTCGGTGTCGATATCCATCCATCGGAATCCATCCTGCGCAGTACCGTCCGCAGCGTAGTAGGTACAGCCCCGGTCGTTCTCTGCGGTGGAGATTACTGCCCGTTCTCCGGCCTGCATCTCTTTGTTGAGGCGGATAAAGGTACGCTTTCCATTGTGCCACAGCATGGGGTTGAGCACCTTGGCCCGGGCCTGCAAAGTCAACGTGAAGTCGGTCTCGGTGTTGCCGGTGTTGGCCACGGTGGTGTACAGGTCCTGCTTATACTGGCTGATGTACCAGCTGCCGGAGGTGGATACCGGTGTGGGAAACCATGTGGGCTGCAGACCGCCCAGCATGGTGGTGAGGCTTTCTTCGGTACGCCAGTAGGGATAGGGACACTTGAGCTTGAACTGGAAATGCAGCAGCCCGGGCTCTCCATCTACTTCAGGGAGGCGCTGCGCCTCTCCGTCCAGATACCAGCGTTCCGTACCCAAAATCTTTGTCCATCGAATCGGTACCCCTGGCACAATCAATCTGTTGATCAGTCTTTCATTGGCGTCGTAATCGCCTAGAATGTCTCCGGTAACAGTGATACTTTTACTGCCAACAGACCGTGTATTGATGGTCTTGCCGATCTGACCAGTAGCTTGGCTCTCTTTGAAGGAAATGTCCAGCCCGTTTTCCCCTGAAATGGAGGTAACCCAAAAATCGCTGGCTGGGGAAAAGTAGATGCTCTGTTGGGTGTCCATATTGGTGCAGAGATATTCGGGAATCGTCTGCATTGGGTACCTCCTTACGGGATCTTCCACCGCATGCGTTCGGCCATGGCTTCGGTCTCATCCGTAAGTTCGGCTTCGCTCAGGCTGTCATGGGTATTGAAGGTGTTGGTCATATTGATAACGGTCTGTGCCATGGGGAGAGAACTGGTAGACCCAGCAGAAATGGCAAGCGGCACAGCAATGCGGCTTTGGTTAGCGGCTACAGCATCTCTCATAGTGGTTATGATCTGCGATGGGTTCAAATGTCCCGCAGTTACAGATTTCATCATGGCAATCACAGCAGAAGAGGCTTTGTCTTCGACCAGTGGAGTCCCCTCCTCAAGGCCGATCGCCCACCCCTTCATCATGTTCATGCCGATCAGGTCTCTCATCACGCGAGACGGGGAATTGATTTCAGCTTCTGCCCGCGCCGCTGCAATCGCATCTCGCACGGTCTGAACTATGGCATTGATTACTGCAGAACGACCGGCAATAACACCCGCCACAATACCGTTGTCCATCTGTCTGCCAATTTCCTGACCACCGGAAAGTGCCTTTGGCTTTGCAGACGTGACCGCACTGTTGATCATTTGGATGGTGGCATCGGTCAAGGCGGTGTTGTTGGTGACGCCCTCAGCCATTGTGGTTACCATCTGACTTCCTGAGTTCGTTACTTCGGGCAGACCGAAAGCTGTGGAAAATGCCTTGGCCGACGCTTCTCCTCCGGCACGCCAGGTTTCGCTCAGCTGTTGCAGCTGTTCATCGGTAGCCGTGACCAATTCAGCTACAGTAGCAGCTGATTCCGGTCCGGCATCCCTTAGCTCCTGCAGGAGCCCCTGATCCAGACCTCGTTCTGCGAGAGTCTTCAGGTTGTCAGCCCAAGTAGATACCGCTTCTGTGTTGGCCTGCATGTTTTCGATCATCTGCTGTGTGGTCAGTTCACTCTCAGTCTCGATGGTGTCAAACATGTTGGTCGCAGCCTCGGTGTAGCTCTGCAGAGCCTCCTTGCGGCGCTCCATTTCGGCCTCTTCCGCTTCAGCGGCAGCCTGAGTGGCCTCCTGCTGGGCTTGTGCGTTACTGATTACTGTCTGTGCGGTGGCAGTATCCAGTGCAGCCATCTCAGTATTGATGGCTGCCCGTTTGTCTGCCAGCTCCTGCTCCTGAGCAGAATAGGCTGCCAGTGTTTCAGAAGATTGTTGCATCAGTTCGTTATATTCGGACTGAGACATCATCTTCTGTTCAAGTTGGGTGGCCCATTCGCTTTGTTGGGCTTCCAACTCTGCAGTATTCTGGCGAATGGTGGATTCTTCCTCCAACAGTTCGTTGTACCGCTCCTGTAGGGCAGCAGCTTCCTCCATTGTCTGCTGGGCCCCGATGTATGCCTGAAGCTGCTCCGTATTCATAGATAACAGGTCGGCTTCCTCGTCGTAACTCAGGCACAGGTCTGCGTACTGATCATTAAGTTCCTCGACAAGATCGCTCATCCGCTGTTTCTGGCTGGCGGACTTGTTTTCTATGGAAGAAAGATCTCCGAGCTCTTTCGCCAACTCGCCTGCGGCGTCTGCACTGGCCCGGATAGATTTGATGTTATCCTTGGAGGCCTTGGCGTTGCTTTCCTCGCTGGTGGCCAGATCTTCCTGAGCACTGGCTAAATTGTCAAGGATACCGGATTGTTCCTCAAAGGCATCAGACTCGGCTGTGACGGCGTTGTACACCGCTACGGCGCCTGCAGAGATCGCTCCGAAGGCCAGCACGGCCAAACCAACAGGACCGAGCAGTACATTGAATGCGGTACTCAGCGCTGTGGTGGCTGCCGTAAGAAGTCCACTTGCCACAGTGGCCAGTCCCATTCCGGTGGTCATCCCACCCAAAGCAAAAGTTTTGGCAGTGATAACGCCGTTGGCTGCCATCTCCGTCAAGATTTGCTTCTCCGTGGCAGCGGTACCCAGTTTCGCGACGGCTGCCGCGCGGGCTTCTGCGGCGGCTTTTGCATTCAATGTGGGGGTAAGCAGATGTCCGGTAGCATTGGCTACCTGCATGGCGGCAGATGCGGCCTCCTGAGCAGTGGAGAAAGCTTTAACTGCCTGATTGGCTCCATAGGCAACAGTCAGCGCCCCCAGTGAGGCAACAAGAATATCCGAATGGGAGGCCACCAGCTCAATGGCTGGTGCAGCCAGATCCATAGAATTTTCGATAACGTCACCCGTCGTTTCGATGACGTTTTGGATGCTTTCAAACTTAGTCCTGGAGAGGCCTTTGTCCAAGGCTTCTACCATAGTTGTGGTGCCGCGCACCATAGCCGTCCCCATGTTGGTCCATGCCGTTTTGATGCCAACACTGGAGGTCTGAGCCAATTCAGCAAAGCCGCCTACACCACTGTTCAGCTGGATAAGACGATTGTTGAACTGGCTGAAGGTGATATCGCCTTCTTTCAGTGCATTGTACAGGTCTGTCTGAGCACTTTCTCCCACAAAGCCAAAACTCTCAGCTACCTTGTTGAGGCCCAAACCCATGGTTTCCTGCAGGGTTTTCCATTCCTCCATCTCGAATTTGCCACGGCTCAGGGCCTGTACATATTGTTCAAGCCCGCGGGCGGCTCCATCACTGGAACTACCCGACGCCAAAAAGGCATTGTTCAAGGCCAGTGTGGTGTCCACCGCTCCGTCCAGATTCCCCGTCAGCACTGTAAGGCGCTGCGATGTAGATACAACACTGTCAAGCGTGGTCGGAAGGCCTTGAATCCCGCTGGAGAGTTTCTGTACCGCTGCCTGCGCTTCTTCCGCACCGTATCCCATCTGCTGGAGCATCATGGGGAAGCGGTTCATGGTATCGTATCGGTTGATAGCCGAATCCAGCGAAGCCGTGACGGCGTCTACGCCCTTTTGGATGATCTTGAGGGCCCCGCCACCTTTGACGATATCCGACAGACGGCTGGCGCTGCTGCTGGTCTGATCCAGTTTTTCGGGCACTTTACTAAGTCCGTCAGCAGCAGCCTCCGCGCCCTTGCGGATGGTTTCAAATTGTTTGTTGATATCACCCGTACCGTCGGAAAATCCGCTGGTATCTACCGCAGTATCAAAGCTGATCGAACCATCATACGCCATGCAACCGCCTCCTTTCCATTTCGGCCTCAGCTTCTGCGTATCTGCGTTTGATCCGCTCGGCCAAACTCTCCACCTTCTGCGGGCGCACCACAGCCTTGGCAGGGAGAGCTACCTGTTTCTGTAGCGCCTTATAGTGTTCCTGCATCTTTTTGTCTTTGACCTTGCTCACATCCATGGCGCGCAGCTGCATCCGCTGGGCCATGGCCGTGCTGTCCGGCAGGTTTTCCAGCAGAGCCAGAAACGCCCACCAGTGCAGGTAAGAGATTTCCGTCAGGTCGATCTGGTACGCCTGTCGGAATGCGGCGTAGATGCAGGATGCGTCATACGTGAGATCGTAGGCGCGCACAGCCTTTTTCCCACTCTGTTGCGTGCCTTCCGAAGGCATGGCCTTTCCACGGCTGTAAAACCATTGCAACCGGTCCACGGCGCGTTCAAAACCATCTGGCGGCAGTTCGTCAAACAGCTGCGAGACGCCCAGAACGGTCTTTTGTACATCGGTCAGGCCGTCATCGTCGAGGATCTGCTCGAACCTGACCATGTTGCGGTAATCCGGGTAAATCGCAACTCCGTCGATGGTCTCAGGCAGACCATCCTCCAGCAGCAGGCAGGTCATTTCGATGCCTTGCGCCGGGTGGCACGGTTGGGTTTGTAAGCTGCCAGACGCTGTGCATACTGGGCACCCTGATTGGTAATGGCGTCACGCAGGGCATCCATTACGTCCAGCAGGGTGGACAGGCTGGTTTTGGGGCCGAGCAGTGCGTTGCAGGTCCCGTCGCCAAAGGCAGCGTCGATAAAATCGGTCAGCAGCTTGCACTGTGCGGCCAGATAGTCCTGGTATGCCTGCAGCCCCTTCATCGTCGCCATGGCGGCGGGATTGGGGTCGGGCGGTAGTGACGCCGCAGCTTTCTGCATCGCGGCTTCTGCGTCCAGATACCGCTGCATATCAGCGGGGGACGTCACATCGAAGTCGATTTCTTTTCCAAGCACGGTAAGCATTACAATATCCTCCTTGCGAGTGTGCGGCCCGCCGGTACTGCCCCGGCGCGATTGCTATAAGCCACATGAAAAGGCGGACCGTGTGGTCCGCCTTGGAGATTTACTGCTTGGCAGTCTGGGTGGTTTTGGATTCAGCCGCCTTGCTGCTCTGTGCAGGGGCCCCTTCCGTAGAGGTGGCCGCCATTTCCGTTGTCTGGCTGGCCTGCATGGAGGCGGGGCTGTAAGTGTATTCCGTCGGCGTACCCACAGCGGTGAGAGTCGCGCTCCAGGTTGCGTTGCCCCCGGCTTCGCCGCCCTGATCATCTTCCACCGCGATGCTCAGAGAGCCCTGCTCACCCTTGCCCGTCAGCATACACATGTACACATACTTTTTGATCACGGACTGGCCGGTGCCATACTTAATGGCGTGGGCCAGCAGCGCTTCCTGAAAGGGGTCTGCCGCCATTCGGTCACCCGCTACCGTAAAGGTACGCTTGGTGCCGGTCTTGGTTTCGGTGGTACCGCTGCGCAGGTAGGTGCTCTCGGCGGTGGTGGCCTCCAGTGCACCGCTCTGCTCGGTCACGCCGCCGTCGGCCACGATATAGTCCGCCGGGGTAGACGCTGCGCCGGTAAAGCCAATGGCCAGCACCATGTCGCCAGCGGTGACTATACCCTCGAATTCGGCGTTCGGCGTCACACCGTTCATCAGTTCAGACAGTTTCATCTTCTTGTTCCTTTCTCGTAGTAGATCATCCGGCACTGGATCTGGTACCGCCCCACGTCGGGGGCGGCGGTCATCAGGTAGCCGGTGCTCTGTGCCTCAATGCTCTGTACGGTGCGCCCCGGCCCCAGGTCGGGGAAGTTCCGTTTCCGGGTCTGTTCCTCGAACCAGGCGGACAGCTGCTCGTACAGGGTGCTGTTTGCAAGGTTTTGCAGAATGTCGGCGCCATAGTCCGCCACGCTGCGCAACACGAACTCATATTGCCGCAGGCTGCTGCCGCTGTGGTGTCGATGCTGAACGCCACGCTTTTGTCCGGCAGCCAGTCCACCCCCAGCGGATGATCCCCCAGCAGGGGGCAGGTCAGCAGGTAGGTGTGCAGCGCCTCGGCGATGCTGTTATACTCCATGGGCTTTTCCTCCGGCCCGTACGGCCGCCCCGCGCAGGATGTCCGCCTTGTGGTCGATCATGGCGCGCTCGAACCATTTGGCCCCCGCGCTGGGGTGGGCGTTGGTATCAAAGTGGAAGTTCACACCGTAGTAAAGGCGGTGTGCGTAGGGCGCGATGTAGCTGACCTCGCCGGAACCGATCACGGTGCCCAGGTCGCCGGAACGCATGAGCATGCCGGTCTGGAAAGGCACATACGGCCCGCAGTAGCGCAAAACCTCGGAATCCACAAAGCTCTGCACATCCTGAAATTTTGCCGAACGCTGTGTGCCAAACCCGGGATTCCAGGTCAAACGGCAAGAGACCTTGCCGTTCTTGAAATGGAGCTGGACCAGGCTGCCCCGGGGCGTTTCGATTTTGAACCGCTTTGCCATTACTTTCCCTCAATCTTCCAGTGCCAGACGCTGCGCACGCCCCGGCGGTTGTCCTGCACGTGGGTCACCACAAAGCACCGACCATGGTATTTGCCGGTCAGGGCCGCACTGCCGGTGACGGTGTCCGTGACCTCGCCCAGTACCAGGACATCGCCGGGAGCGGCGGTGATCTCGTCGCTTGTGGCGATCCGCACCGTGTAGGCGTCGGCAGTCAGCAGGCCGTTGTCGCTGACGGTGGCAGCCTGGGCGCCGTACCAGCTGGCGGCGGGGTAGACCGTCCGGCTCCATATGTCTGAGCGGCTGGCGGGGTTGTAGGTGCGGTGGTAGAGGGTAACGGTACGGTCACAGCCCCGCATAGTGATCCCCTCCCGCATAGCGCAGCGGATGGCTGCGCGGCAGGTACAGATCCACCGCAGCCGCCATCTCGGCTTTCTGCCCGGCGGCAAGGTCAGCCGCGGCGCCCGCGTAGGTCTCACTGTAGCCGTCGTTGGTGAAGCCGGACAAGCCGGGCTTGCGCTCGGCCTGCGCGGCTTGGTAGCGGCAGGCGGCTTCGGCCGCGGCGCAGGCGGCCATGCGGACGTCGTCATCCACAGGCCAGCCGCGCCGCAGCCTGCCGAAAGTTGCCAGGTCCAGGTAAGCATCTGCCGCGCGGTAGGCTGCCGGCCACTGGGCTTCCTGGATCAGGGTGCCGCAGTAGGTCCCCGTATAGTAGGCATAATCCGCATACATATCCAACCCGCCTTTCAGTTATTGGCCACGATGCCGGCCGCCCGCAGGGCTGCCAGCAAGGTGTCAAACTCGGCCTTCGTAGGGGTTTCGCCGGCGGCATCTGCCACGGCCGCCGCCTGTTTAACGAGTCCGGCCGTGGCCGTCGTGGCGTTGCCCGGGGCCGCGGGCAGGTCGGTGATCTGACTGGCCGTGTGGGTGTGGGCCGTGGGGGCCTTGCCGTTCAGCGCGTCGCCGGTGGCTTTGGCGTCAGCAGCCTGCCCGCTCTTGGACAGTGTGCTGTCAATAACGACCGTCGAACCGCCGCCCTCCGGCCAGTTATCGGCCAGTTCCTGCACTACGGCCCCAATGGAACCGCCGGAGGCGGTCTTACTGGTGACTTTGTTGTACAGGGCTTTCAGCGCGTTCAGGATAGTCATAGGGCGAACCTCCTTAACCGCCAGTCTTTACCAGCGTGATGGTGGGGGACTGCGCGCCGCTGCTGATGGTCACGGTGCCGGTCTGCTTGCGGTAGCCGTCGGCAGTCACCTTGTAGGGGTACTCGCCGTTGCGCAGGTTGAACACAGCCTGCCCGCTGGAATCGGTGCGCAGGATGGAGCCGTTGAGGTCGATCTGCGCGCCCTCGATGTTGCCGCTGGAATCCTTGACCGTGAATGTGGAGGTGTAGGTGGTGGCAGGCGTGCCGGGTTCGATGTAAGCGAACGGCACCAGCGTGCGGTGCTCGTTCAGGCGAGTGGCGGGGGTGG
>NZ_CALADU010000065.1 GCF_937890665.1 uncultured Subdoligranulum sp. | reverse complement strand
GTACGTGCGGGATGCGTGTGGATTCTGCAACCAACGGATACCATGAAAATTCCCCCTTTTCTTCAAAGCAATTCACAATCGCTTTAAACAAGTATAAAGCAATTTACATGCCATATCCATATAAGAAAATCCAGCCGATTTCTACCGAAAAAAGGCAAAAATCGGCTGGAACAGTTGCATCATGCAATGGAGACTGTGCATTATGCAATCATCAAAGAGAAATTTCTGTATCAAAATCCCGTAGTTTCCTCCACAAAGTTGAGGGGTGAATACCCAGCAGCTGCGCAGCAGCTGTACGGCTGCCTCCCGTCTGATCCAATGCCTTTCGAATCAGATTGGATTCCGCTTCCTCCAGGGTAGGGAAATGGCCCTCCCTAGAAACAGGCAGCTCTTTTGTGGCCTCATTCTGCGCAAGGGCGCGGGCGTTCTCCCCCGTAATAAGCGGCGGATCAGACAAAATCATCAGGCGTTCAATAAAGTTGGACAGCTGACGAATATTCCCCGGCCATTCTAGGCTTTGGAGAACTTCCAGCGCCTCAGGAGCAAATCCCGTAACGTGTGTATTCAGGGCCTTGTTCTTGTTCTGTAAAAGGGACTGTGCCAGTAGCGGAATATCCTCTCTGCGCCAGGACAAAGGCGGAACCTTTAATTCCAGTACGCTCAGCCGGTAATAGAGGTCTGCCCGGAATGCCCCCTGCTGCACAAGAGTCCTCAGATCCCGATTGCTGGCAGCAAGGATCCGAATATCAACGGGTATCACTTTGTCATCACCGATCCGGACTACCTGACGTTCTTGGATCACCCGAAGCAGACGCGCCTGCATGTTGGGTGGGATCTCACTGATTTCATCCAAGAAAATAGTACCTCCATTTGCTGCTTCAAATAAACCGGTTTTCCCGTTGCTGCGGGCGCCTGTAAATGCACCTTTTACATAGCCGAACAGCTCACTTTCCAGCAACTGTTCCGGTAAGGCAGCACAGTTAATCGCCAGAAAAGGTTCGTTGCGGCGAGGACTCGCATTGTGGATCCCCTGGGCAAACAACTCTTTCCCGGTGCCCGTCTCTCCCAGGATCAAAACCGTGCTGTTGTACTGAGAAAAGCGGCGCGCCATTTGCCGGGCCTGAGAAATAGCCTCCGATTTGCCAATAATATTGGAAAGGCGCCATGTGGCAACATGGCCGTTCAACTCATGAATGCGTTTGGCAGAGCGTTCCAGCATCCGAATATCCGCCATGTCGTGAATGGAGAGTAATATGCCAACAGATTTTCCATCCAGTTGGATCGTGTTGCGCTGCAAAACGACCGGATGGGCCTCCGGATCAGCCAGACCACTTTCATTGGTAAGAGAATCTACAATATGACGATTCGCCAGCAGCTGGTCGGCATTCTGCCCGCAGGCTTCCTCATTTACAGTGCCAATAATGCGCTCTGCAGAGGCGTTGAGCTGTGAAATGATACCGTCGCGGTCCGTAATAATAAGCCCTTCTTGCGTATAATTCATAACAGCGTGTATTAGCTGATCGTTTTCCGCGCGGTGTACTACAAAATCCAGCAAAGAACGCGCAGTCTGTATGGAAAACTCAACCATTTTTTCATCAACGTCAAACAAAATCCCGATTTTCCCGTTGATTCGCGCCTGCTTCGCCAGGCGTGGACGAAATGACCACGTCAAAATCGCCTTGGTCAAGATATTCTTGAACCTGCTCTTCAAAGGGGCGGTCGAGAGACAGCACAGCCGCCTGAATAGAATGGGTTGGATTTTGAAACAACTCCAGACTGCGCTGGACAAAATAATTAACATAGGTACTGGCAACTATGAGAATCTTATCGGAAAAAGCAATTCCCTCCTGAATGGCTCTGGCAAACTCCGTATTTGTAAAAAGCAGTTCCAGAACAGGCACAGAAAGATGCTTGCGTAAATACAGAGCCGTCAGTCCGGTGCTGACAATCACCCGGCTCCCCTGAGCGATCATCCGCTTCGCAATTTCCAAAGCTCCGGACATGGTTCCATAATATACCGGATAGTTAACATCACAACGCTGCATAACCCGTTGGACAGTTTCAATAATCCGGTCATTCGGAATAATATAAAGGACAGAAATATCCATCGCAAATGCACCTCTTTGAATAAAATATCAAGCTGTCTACCAAAAGGGAAGTTTGAATTTTACCATGGAAAGTTCAGTAATATATGGAATTGTTCATGCCATATTCCCGCATATAGATTCTGCATTTCGTATTCCCAAGAATAGATACGGTCTCCTTCTTTACCGTATTGAGGTTCAACATTATCAAAACATTTTCCTGTGTCTGCGGCAGTCTCGTCTAAAAGATATGCGATTAAGCCAACGATCTCTGTAGTGTCTTGCAGTTCTTTTCCGTAATGGCTCTGTTATTGCTTCTGGTACATATGGCGCATATTGTGAAGTATCGAGTAGTTTGCACTTAAGTAGTCTCTAAAATGGTTGAATCCCGTTTTATATTGTGCGCAAGATCAAATCTGTTTCCAATGACAAAAAGGTTGCGCATACTTTGCTCCTTTGAATTTCTCCATACATCTGTTATTAACTGATCCTTATTGCTATATAGCAAAGCAGATATCGGAAATTCTTAATTTTAACAGGTGTGGTGTATATTGCTTTTTATTATATCATCAACAATGGCCCTGCTGACAAGAGCGCAAGAAAAAATTCTTTTTTAACCTGTAATTAACAAAAAAGAGCACCGCAATCGAATTGCTCTAATTCGATTGTGGTGTTCTCAATTTACCTGCTCAAGGATTTAAATTCGGCATTTTTCCTATGCGGAAACACCCTGCTGCTCCGCATGGAAGTCTTCTGCTGCCCTATAAAGAAAGAGTGCCACAAACAGTTCCTCTATCCATTTTGAATCCTAATTCCTATGCTTTTGAAAATGGAGGGAAACACCGTCACAGCCTGAAAGCTTAGTTTGCAGGGCTGGACATAGCCTTTGCAGAGCCTGAGCCATCATCTATGTGTTTTCCTAACAGAGAGCGGTTTCTGGGATTTTATCGATGCAAGTTTTAGTTGATAATTTCCATGTAATTAGGTATGATGGAAAAGAACCATCCGACCTTGTGGTTTGAAGAGAAGCAACTAACCATATAAAAGTATCACAAGCAACTTACACTATACGCGTGGAATCATGCGTGATGTAGGCGGAAGTTTTTGGAGATGCACACGAATCAGTTAAAGATAACTTTGATTCTATATAAAAAATGGATTTTGCCTGTGGAGAAAACCACATCTGGGGGTAGATGTGGCTTCTTTCTTGCGGCCTTTTCACGCCCTGCGTCAGCCTGTCCAAGTGACAGGGTGTCGCGGGGCGTCTTTCTGTCTTTGGAAAGGAGTCAACGAATATGAGCCTGAAATACGCCTGCCCCGGCTGTGGGACCTCTTTGGGCTATGAGGGATTGTGCTGGAAATGTAAGTGCGAGCAGGATCGGCAAGCTGCTCTTGCCTGGACGCCGGAACAAATTGGCGAAAAGCAGAAAAATCTCATTCAGAACATCCGGCGGCTGGCGGAGATGGAGGACCCGGAGTTCACCGACTTCTGGCAGCTGCTGGGGGACCGGGATGCCATCGCCCCGGAGATCCAGCGGGCGGCACTGGCCGCAGAGGTGTTCTGGCCCTGTGAGATCTATTATCACGCTCCCGCCGATGTGCGGG
>NZ_CALADU010000064.1 GCF_937890665.1 uncultured Subdoligranulum sp. | reverse complement strand
CAGCGGAATATGGGTATACCCCAGTGTAACAGCATAATCTGTGTGTCCCAGGATCTCCTGGATGATTGCAGGCGCCACCTGCTCCACTGCCAGCAGGGTTGCCGTCGTATGCCGCAAACAGTAGGGGGTCATGTTCTCCAACCCGATACGTTTTGCCATAGCATGCCATTCCTCATAGAAGGTCTTTTCATCCGCTTCGCACAACCGCTTTGTGCTGTCATGATATGCCTCCCGAACAAGGGGCATAATCCGATCCGGAAAGACGATCTGCCTTGCTTTGCCCGCCTGGGTCTTGATGCCGCCTGTACAATACTGCTGCGTTAGGTGTACATTAGCCTTTTGGATGGTCAGCATCTCCCCAGTACGCATCCCGGTATAAGCCATAATGAGCCAGTAACGACTGAATTCATGGCCATTCTCATAGTCCTGCCAGATCCGATGCCCCTCCCCCTCGGTCAGTGCCGTGCGGGCGCTGGCTTGGATCGGCGGCAGCTCCAGCAGTTTAGAGTAATCCTTCTCCGCATATTCATACTTCAGCGCCAGCGCATACATCTTGCCCAGCAGGGCCTTAATGTCCCGCTTGGGGTAATACCCGCCCTCCCTTGCATCCACGATAGGTTGCAGGTGAGCGTAGCGCAGGTTTCGAATTCGAGCATCTTTCAGCGGTGCCAGGGCCGCCCATGCGGTCCGGTAATGGCTTGCCTTATCCTTGCTCAGTTTAGGCAGCGACTGCTGACAAATCATCTCCCACAACTGCTGCAGAGTGGCATCCTGGGCAAACTCCTGGCCGTTCAGCATCCTCTCCCGCATTTCCGGCAGGGCTTGGACCGCCTCCCGCTTGGTTTTGAAGCCACTTTTGATCTTGTGGTAGCGGACACCGTCCCGAAAGATATTCACCTCGGCCCGCCACTTCCCCGCGGGACCATACTGGTACACACTGCCTTCTCCGTTGGAGCGAACCCGCGTGCGCCGCTGGGTCTGCTGCTTTGCACCGCACCAACAGCAGAAGGATGCCCCGTCCGGCAGTTCCTTGCCGCATTTTTTGCATTCGATCATCTTTTTCACCTCCAAAAGGGTACACTTTGACAAGCCTGCCCCTTTGGAGTATAATCGCAGTGTCGAGTGTGCGATGACCCCGCAAGGGCGAGCCGCTTATCTTAACTCCCTCGGTGTTGGAAGCACCGGGGGAGTTTTTATTGTTTTATCAGGGAAACTTCACCCCTGATTTCCTATTTGCTTTTCAAACTCCGCAAGATCAAGACGATAAAACTTTTCTCTTCCAATTTTTTCTTCAAGCAGCAAGTGATCCTGTCTTAATACGGAGAGTCTGTTTTTTAGAGGTGTATAAGAAATTCCCAGTAGTCCTTCAAGCGCCTTCGTGGCAATTCCATGACCAGAGAACAAACTTGCTTGCGTCAAATACCCCATTAGTTCTTGATCTTTTTCCTTGACTGCAAAGGAATGCTTTGGAATCATCTGCATATATTTGTCATAATCTGCTTTTCGTCTGAGCAAAGCAGCTTCCAGCTGATTCATGGCTTTCTGAACAATGTCCAAAAAAGATAACACAAATGGTGTCAGATCTCCTCGGTTCCGTGGATTGTTGCAGGTTTTGAAGCTGTCATAATACTGTTTGATATTATCCTTCACAGTATAGGAAAGGCGATATCCAATCAGAAAATTCAACTCATCTGACAGCAAATAACTGCTGATAAACCGGGAGAGTCGACCATTTCCATTATAAAATGGATGGATATAACCCACCAAATAATGAAACGCACTGATCCTTACAAGAGGATCACAGCTATCACCATTCAAAAAAGCCAGCGCATGATCCATTGCCTCTATGATTTTATTCTCTGGATAAAGCCCCCTATGAATTTCTTTCTGAGCAGAATTGCTGACGGAAACCGAATCTTTACGAAAAATCACGCCATCCGGAGCGTCCTTGCTGTTTTCTTCAACGACCTCCTTTAGAACCAAATCGTCGTAGATGTTTCGTACATCCTGACAAGTCTTTACCTTTCGCTCTTCTTCCTCCTGCAGCATCAGGTACTTGCGAACAAGTCCATAAAAGCGGCGTTTGCCGGATTTATTGCCGATCTGCTCCAATACCTCACTGATCTCACGGCGGGTGCTATTAACGCCCTCAATATCATTTGTCAGCACGATCTCATCTACAAGACATTTTTGCGCAAACTGGTGAAGTGCTGCTCCGGGTAAATCTCTGCAAAGCAGTTGGACCTGTTTATCCGTTTTTTGAATTTGCAACAGCAAACGATAAATATCACCATTTTGAACAATAAATGCGGAACTCCCGTTGACATCAAAGTCTAAATGAACGGTTTCAGAGTTATTAAAACGTTCTTCGTAAATAGATTCATATTGCCCCGGCTGACGATATGAAATCTTTTCAAGCGTTTCGTAAGGCATCTGGCTTCACCTCGATCTTAATGTTTTAGTCTTGATGTGCCTTTCGTAGGTCATATCTATTTTAGCAGCTTTCTATGATAATTTCAGTCGATATTACAGTCCTTCAGAACTGTATCCAAGCTTTTTTTGCCGTTTTTAG
>NZ_CALADU010000063.1 GCF_937890665.1 uncultured Subdoligranulum sp. | reverse complement strand
ACACCTACGATGTCCTCAAGAAGTACGGCACCGATCTGGTGGCAGAGGCCCGGGAGACCAAGCCCGGCCGAACTCTCTGCTTTTACGAGGTGGAGATCCGGGACCAGGCGGGGACGCTGCTGGGGAACGGGTCCTTCACCTTCTACAAGCTGGACCGGGAGATCCCGCTGTGAAAAGCGCATACAAAAAGACCGCCGAAGGGCGGTCTTTTTGTATGCTTATTTCTTGAAGCTGTCCTTCAAGCTCACAGATCGGTTGAACACCAGATGGCCGGGCTTGGAGTCCTTGCTGTCCAGGCAGAAGTAGCCCAGGCGCATGAACTGGAAGCTGGCGGGAGCTGCGGCATCCGCCAGGGAAGGCTCCACCTTGCAGCCGGTGAGGCCCTCCAGGGAGTTGGGGTTCAGGCACTCCAGGAAGTTCTTGTCGGCGGCGTCCGGGTCCGCGTCGGTGAACAGGTTGTCGTACAGCCGCACCTCCGCGTCGATGGCGGTGGCGGCATCCACCCAATGGATGGTGGCACCCCTCACCTTCCGGCCGTCAGCGGGGTCGCCGCCCCGGCTCTCCGGGTCGTACTCCGCCAGCACCTCGGTGACGCTGCCGTTCTCGTCCTTCACGCAGCCGGTGCAGCGGATGAGATAGGCCCCTTTCAGGCGGCACTCCGGTCCATTGGGGTAGAGCCGCTTGTACTTGGGCACCGGGGTCTCCAGGAAATCGTCGGACTCGATCCAGAGGTTGCGGGAGAAGGCGATCTCCCGGGTGCCGGCGGCGGGGTCCAGGGGGTTGTTCTCCACGGTAACGGTCTCGCTTTTCCCCTCCGGATAGTTGGTGATGGTCAGCCTGATGGGCCGGATCACCGCCATGGTCCGCTGGGCGGTCTCGTTCAGGTCCTCCCGCAGGCAGTGCTCCAGGAAGCCGTATTCCACCACGTTGGCAGACTTTGCCACACCGATGCGCTCACAGAAGTTCCGGATAGACCGGGGCGTATAGCCCCGGCGGCGCAGGCCGCAGAGCGTGGGCATCCGGGGATCGTCCCAGCCGGAGACCCTCCCCTCCTCCACCAGCTTGCGGAGCTTGCGCTTGGAGAGCACCGTGTGGTCGATGCCCAGGCGGGCAAACTCGATTTGCCGGGGATGGCTGGGCAGGTCACAGTGCTCTACCACCCAGTTGTAAAGGGGCCGGTGGTTTTCAAACTCCAGGGAGCAGAGGGAGTGGGTGATGCCCTCCAGCGCGTCCTGGATGGGGTGGGCGAAGTCGTACATGGGATAGATGCACCACTTGTTCCCCTGGCGGTGATGGGGCAGGTAGTTGATCCGGTAGAGCACGGGGTCCCGCATGTTGAAGTTTCCGCTGGCCAGATCGATCTTGGCCCGCAGGGTGTACTTGCCCTCCGGGAACTCGCCGTTCTTCATCCGCTCGAACAGGTCCAGGCTCTCCTCGATGGGCCGGTCCCGCCAGGGGGAGCGGGCCGGAGTAGTGGTATCTCCACGGTACTCCTTGAACTGCTCCGGCGTCAGCTCGCAGACATAAGCCAGGCCCTTCTTGATGAGGCCCACCGCCTGACGATAATCCTCGTCAAAGTAATCCGAGCCGTAGAAGAACCGGTCGCCCCAGTCAAAGCCCAGCCAGTGAATATCCTGCTGAATGGCGTCTACGAATTCCTCGTCCTCCTTGGTGGGGTTCGTGTCATCCATCCGCAGGTTGCACAGGCCGCCGAACTTCTCCGCCGTGCCGAAGTCGATGGTCAGCGCCTTGCAGTGCCCGATGTGCAGGTAGCCGTTGGGCTCCGGCGGGAACCGGGTGTGGACGGTCATCCCCTCGAACTGGCCGCCGGGGCCGATGTCCTCCTCGATGAAAGCGTGGATAAAGTTCCGGCTCTCCGGCGCCTCGTCCTGCGTCAGCTTGATCTCCTCTGCCATGCGCTGTCATTCCTCCCTCTCGCGCAGTGTATCGTTGGTATGCGTACACGTTAGGATATTTATTATACAAAATCTGACGGGGAAATGCAATACGTTGTTTTAGACGCTTCAATTCGCAAAGTAAATTTGCGAAAATTATTGTACCTTATCCTAAACTTCAATTCGCAAAGTAAACTCCTTGAAAAAGAACACACCCTATTCGGTGTGTTCTTTTCTTATTGATATATTTTAACAACCTAATCAGCGATGCAAAGAATTTTGTGCTACAATCGCTTTCACTACGGACATAACTTGATCGGCAAATGATTTAGCTTTTTTATATTCGTCTGAATTATACTTAGTTTGGGGTAAAAGGTTAAGCGTCCTTGTTGGATTTAAGGCGCTACTAAAATAGATGACAATCTTGACATCTTTTACTATGCTGCTTTTTGTAAAAGCGCCTATGATTGCACCGACACCGCCAGCCAATATACTGCCAACGACTATTCGCTTTATGCCACCAGTTTTTGCATCGGTCTGTAAAAATTCACATCCAATGATAGATGTTGTAAGATAATCTTCTTCATACGTTTTCTGTTCGTCCTTGTAGCCTCGAAAGATATGACAAAGTTTCATTTTATGCCCTTTAGGGTCTACAAGAATTAAATAGTAATTATCTTTTACATTATATGAAATTGAACGAATGTCCTGATGTCCTGCCGTTTCGCAAAATTTCGTTTTTATGATTTCAATTTTTTTCTCAAAGGCTTCTTTCTCTTCTTTTAATTGCCGTTCCGATTTAACCATCGGACTTGGATCGGAACCAAGTATTAGAAAACCCGCAACAAAAAATATAAAAATTACACCCAAAAATATACTCATCACTACCACAAAAACAGTATCCTCCATCTTCCATTTTACCTCCTCATACTCCACCTAAAATTTCTTCAATCTTGGGTTTGATACCATCCTCACATTCTGCATAAAGCCGCATAATTTCAACTAATGTAAAGATGCCAAAGTTAAACCCAACATAAAGAACAATGTAACCAAGGGCCTGCGGAATAAAGTTTTTCAATGCCACAGGCAGGGATTTTGCCTCAAATTCCTGTCCTTCCGGCAACATCGTATATAGCTGGAAGAACAAATATCCGAACAGGACACAAACGATATGGAAAGCAATCACGCTGAACTTCGTGCTTTTGAAATCTTCGATGTTCCAAAAGTCCTTTAGCTGTCTGTAATCCTCTTCGATTTCCGGCCTTAGTTCATAGGTCTTAACAATCGCTCTTGCGGATTTGCTTAGGTCGGTAGAAACAAACACAAAGTAATTGTTCGCCTTTATATCCCAAACCACACAGGCGTTCATATCAACATCTTCTGCTGGCTTGTCACTCTGCCACATTGGGCCGATGTTTTTCACCAATGCAATTTTTTGATATATCCGCTTTTTGTTGGGGTGATTTTCCCACTTGTTCGCCGCCTTTGCGATCTGGACAGCATACTTGTATGCGTCCATGTTTTTTCTAAGTGGAATATAGGTATCGGTTTTATGAGTGGTCTTTACCAAGTTGATAATATCTCTGGAAATAAATCCACGGTCATTGATTAAGATGTCGCCATCATGCAGAACTTTTGTAACCTTCATGAGCGCCCTTGCAATTTCAATTTCCGGGCAACTCATAGGAACAACGACGGCTTCTTCAATAATTCCAGTGTCTTTATAAAGTCCACGGACAGTAAGCATGGTGTATCCCCTTGTGGGTTCGCCGTGCTTATTTCTTCCAATGGCAGACAACTCATAATTCGGATTATCAAGGTTCACTTCCAATGGTGTACTATCCATAATATGAATATGGGGAGCCACATCAAGTTGTGGAAGGATTTGCTGTTGAACTATACGGCGATAGGCACCAACCAACTCATATCCGGTGTACTTTCCAATCAGAAACCGGAGACTGCTTTCACGCATAAGCCCGTTATATGTCCCGTCAGGGTCATACAAGCTATAACCGAGTTTAGCAAGCGTTCGGTGGTCTGTAATAGCAAACGGAATGTCAGAAAGGCTACTATGTATTTTCATTTTGGCCGCTATCGCAGAAGCCCAGATCAGTTCAAACGGAACCGTCTTGTTGTGCCCACGCCTATCAGGGATACCAGCGTTCAAGCAATCCAGAACTCCATGCTTGTTCATAGAGAGAATGATTTCATCCACGAGATTGGACGTACTCAAAGCAGCGGCATCCAGTTTGCCTTTTCTAACCATAGCCAGAACGGACTCTTTGTTATTCCTGCAAACACGGACCATAATAGCACCCCCTTCTCCTTGTCTACTATTAGTAGAACATACGGACACTATTCTTGTCAATACTAAAAGTATAATTTTTCTTCACCAAATGTATATTTTCTCAGGGGTAAAATGGAATAGAGGTGATTTTTTATGGCTGGAAACCACATCGGAACCCAA
>NZ_CALADU010000062.1 GCF_937890665.1 uncultured Subdoligranulum sp. | reverse complement strand
AGAGGAGGGCCTTATCCTATCGGGATATTAAGCAATTTTTGTGCCAACATTTTGGAGCAGCCCAGACGTCGTAATACCACAGATATCGGTCTGTTTTTTTGAACCGTCCGCTATCAAGCTGCTAATTTGTATCAGTAAGTATTAAATGTACCGTAACATATTGTTACATCCCGTAACACTTCAAGAAGACCTACTGCGGAGCCAAATTTTCCGGTCGGATGCGCCTATCGTCCGCAGCTTTCAACTCCTGAGAGCATGGCGTTCATGCGCCTGGGAAATGCCACATTCGCTCCCATCTGGTTCTATTGGCAGTCATGCCGATATCTGAGCAATGTTCCGGTCGATAGAATGCTGCTCCTTTATTTTACAGTAGATATTGAAATGAAGAAAATAGCGCCTCATCCGCCTTCTCCCCCACCAACCTGCGGCTCTTCCTTGATCATTCCTGGAATTATGTGGTGCCAGACATTAGTAGCAATAAAGTCCACTTCCTTGTTTATCACAGGCAAGCATAAAAAGCATGCCTGTCCATATTCAACCAGCAGTTCAATGACAACTGATCGAGTTTGGAGTATGCTTGACCCATCGAATTGTTCCGCCGGGGAGTGATATGAGGAGGTATGATCCATGAATATGAAAGATGCGTTTCGATTTCAGAATAAGCTGAAAGCTCTGATGTGTGAGGCCACTGCCATTCTTGAGGATCCGCGCAATATCGTCAAGGTCAAGACAACACATCTTCGGAGCAAGGTCATGTCCGATACCCAGGATGCTGTAGTGGAGGAAGCTGCTCCCAGTGAGTATGCCGGCCATGCCAACGAGGTAGCCGCCTTCCTCATGTCCCTGCTGGAGGAGCGGGAGAAATTGTGTCGGGCTATCCATACTGCCAAGAACTCTTTGGATTTGGATATGGACAGCGAGGTGGGCCTGAACCGGCAGCGTCAGGACCTGGCTGAGGTATTCCGCCACATGGCCATGCTTCGCAACAGCGAAAAGACCATTGCCGGCGGAGGCTCTGGCTTCCGATTCAACGGCGAGGGAAACCAGGTCTCCTACCGATGTGATGCCACGCAGGTCACCACCATCGACTTTGACCGGAACAAGATCCGGGGCATGGCTACGGCGCTCAGCAAGAAGGCCGACGAGATCTCCATGTCCCTGGATAAGTGTCTGGTCAACACCGAGGTATCCTATGAGCCGCCATTTGACATGAATGATAGCTTTGAGGATATCCTCAGCGACTTCATCGAAAAGAGCACGGCTGCATAAATGCCGCCACCACACCTTCAGGTGTGGTGGGCGTGGCAGAATGGATAGGCGGTGATGATCGGTTCAGGCGCAGATGAATTATGATGCTGCGCACTCCCCGGCAAAGAATGGACTGCATCTGATGAATGCAACATGAGCTCATAACTCATTGTGAAAGGCTCGTCAGTCGCCTCCATCCTCGTCCACCGAAATACTGCCATTTCTAACACATATCCATTGTCAAAAGCAGAATTCGACCTTATGCTTCTCTGATACTTGCCATAATGGCGTGATATTCTATTTATGAAGTCGCTTGTTCACGCAAGGGCTGCAGTCGTCCAGTAGGATCGCGGCAGGCCTATGGTCACAGGCGGATAAGGATCTAAGCGGTTTTGAAATTCTGCCATGCCCACTGTACCTGAAGAAATTTCCACATAAAAAGACCTGAGCAGCAGGCGACTGCCTGCTGCTCCAAAGAAACGATATGAGAAGTGGAGATGATGATCTCGTTCATCGGCACCTGGAGCAAAGCGCTCAGTGCATAGAGGTTATCTACACTGGGAAGGCTCTGGCCCCGTTGCCATTTGTAGATGGCTTGCGGCTCCTCAAATCCGAAATAGTGCTGGAGATCTCGGACTGTCAGGCCGCGATCCTTCCGGAGTCGGCAGATATTCGCCCCGGTAGCCACAGGATCGATGACAGGAAACTGAATCATGGACATATGGATCGCCTCCATTCATCAGGATGTCTCCGCTTCAGCGGAGTATCTTAGCATACCTGATGTTCTCTGAAATAGCAAGTGATCTTTGCCATTTGTAATGAAATCGTTATAGAGGAGTCTACTATGGGAACATTCACGGTGCCATCAGTATATCAGCCAGCTATTGCTGCGCTATGCCCTCTGGGGTGATCACACCAAGACAAAAAGAAGGAGATGATCAGCTGTGACGCAGTTGATTCCATTGGACAAACGCAGTAAGAAAGCCCGGCGGGAATACCACGCGAAACAGCGTGGCTCCTGGCACGGGGTCAACCCTATCACCCGGACCGTACAGAGCAGGAAGATTTATGACAGAGCAAGAGTTAAACAAGCGGATCACCGAGATCTTGGAATCTACTAAAAACGAGCCTGGATGCCGACGTTCCGGTCGCCAATATCGCCGCACCCAGTGTGTCAGGCACTCAGACCATCTTCTGTTTCTCATTCAACACAGCAGGTATGCACCAAACATGGGGTATATCATGGGAGACTATGAGAGATTAAGAACGTTACTTCATTCCGGACTGCATATTCAGTATATGAAGTCCAGCGATCGTCAACAGTACCTGAAGCGAAGATCCAATCGAAAGGTCCGTAAGTATTTCGGCCTATCGAAGAAGGGCAACCAGTATCGCAAAGTGTTTGAATACTGGTGGACGCTCTATTGAATTTAAGATAGGTCAAAGATTGACTTATAGCCAGAGAAATCCTGCTTCACAACCTACACAGCGTAGACATGCGATCAGGAGTGGCCGACAACGGCACCGATAGAAACGGAGAAAATGCGGAAGTTTCCCCGTTAGGGATGGGTTAGGGATTTGGCGGTTTCGGCGGCTGCGCTCACTCATCCCCCGACCGCTGTTCCACCACTGAAACCGCCGCAAAACAGCAATCTCCAAAACCACAAAAATCAAACTTAAAATGCAGAAAAACCGCCTTTTTAGGCGGTTTTTCTGCAAAATTTGGTCGGAGTGCGGGGACTCGAACCCCGGGCCTCCTGCTCCCAAACTAATGTCTAACCATCCAACGGCACATTTTGTGGCCTTTCCATCCCTTTTCGGTGGGGTAGCACTTCCTTTGCAGCCCTGTTCCATCCGTTGTTTCCATACATTTCTCTCGGCGTATGGGTCAGGGTATGGGTCAAAAGAGATCTTCCTATAATTTGGTGAATTACAGGGATGTTCTCTCGTGATAAGTAAGAGAAACTACCCAAAAGTAATCGAAATGTCTTTTCACGGCGGTGACGCGAACAGAAAAGTATGTTAAGCATGAAAAGATATTGGAACAGTACAGCTTATTGCAGCACCCATCTCTGCCCATCGGGGAGTTCCATCAAGGTGCCGGGGATGACTTCCGCAATCTCTCCGGTTGGCCAGCGGCGGATGACCGTCTCCTCCCGGTAGTCTGGGTCTTCGAACCAGCGAGTAAAGTAAAGATTGTCTCCCTCCCGACTGTAAAATGTTTCGGTATTCCCAATTTCAAACTCTGCTGTCTCCGGCCAGAGAAACTGGAGTCGTTTTTCAAAGCTATGTCTGACCAGCATGAGGGGTGACTGTTGGAACATTAGATTATAGCAGTCCTTGATTGCAGACCGGGATAGTTCGGCCCGGAGCGTCAGCTGCTCTGGTGTGGGATTGTACTGGAACACATAGATTTTGCCTGCTGGAAAATCTGCCATCAAGATTTGCAGTCTTCCATTTTCAAAGCCGGGAGCGCCAAAATACTGCCCCTCGTGGGCGACGATAGGCTCCACGGTGTGCCCGTCGGGATAGTGGAGGAATAGCAGGCGGTTCTGTTTGATGGGGTGACCATCCTGGTATAGCTCCTCCGCCTCATACAGGTCACCGCTGACATAGTCACAGCACCAATACCACTCCGCAGAGCCGCTGACAGGCCGCATATTATATAGGCCCTTCGTTGAAATGATCTTCATCGTGTGCCTCCTTTGCATTGCTAATTTTTCATGGCCTCAAAAGTATACGGATGAACAAAAGACCGCCCAAAATCAAAAGAACTATCACCCAAATGAATTTTTTCTCTCTGATACCACGGAAAATTTCACAGGTATAGGTAATGATTATTAGGATTGCCCCCACAAAGCAGAGTAACAACCCGATTGGAGTACCAATGCAAAATAGAGGTTCCGGATCGGCTGCGCCGGAGACGATTATTCCCAATAGAATGCTCAAGCCCAGTACACCGATGAGCAGGGCAATTTTGAATAATCGAATATTTGAATTGTGCTTCATTTCTGAGTCTCCTGATTTTTATATGGATTCTACACCCGAACAAAGCCATTCTGCCAGAGCATTTCTCCGATTTTGTGTCGGCGGATGCACCACTCCTGATGTGGGCACTGGAGCTTCAGGTAATCCAGCTCGAAGGTAGCCTGTTCCTCCGTCAAAAAGAAGTCGCTCTTGATAATGTTCACAGGCTCGCCGTCCTTTGTTTCGTCCCATCCAGCGAATTGCCAGACGAAATCAGGCAGGCTCTCCCTTTGGACATTATGGATGGACTTTTCCTCCACACGATAAGTACAGTCATAGTCACAAAAGCCCGGCACTTGCTTCAAATAGTGGGCGGCAACCGCTTCTGCCTGGGCTCTTGTCCCAAACAGACCAATGAAGAAGTCCTCCCGATGCGTCTTATCCGACAGCGCAAGATCCGTCAGGTTTAAAGAAAACAGCGTCATATCAAAGCCCCCGATCCGGTAGGTGTTTATATCATCAGGAGCCCAGAAGCCCGTTGTCGATGATTTCGACCCAGTGCTCTACCCGCTCCTTCAAAAAGTCCCGCAGGTCAGAAACCGTTCCTGCGGTCAGATCTTTTTTCTGCAAAATCAGGAATCGCTTGTCGAAGATAACCAACAGCAGATCCTGCGTCTCCAAGACCTGTTTGAAATCAGTGCATGGAAACTGGGCGGACGCATTCCCTGATGTGTTCACAGTCATCGTTTCTTCAGAAAAGATGACCTGCATGTCAGCCTTGCCCGCAGCAAAGTCGGCACGGTCCCTGCCCGCAAGTACCTTTCGAGCCGCCCGCTCGAAGGGGTCACGCCGCCTGCGGACGAGCAGGGATGCCAGGGCGACGATCAAATATTGGGCGGCCAGATATACCAGGATCGCCATCTCATCGGGATCGCCCAGTACTGCTGAGAGGAAAAAGATTCCGGCCAACAGGCTTAGGATGCCCAGCGTTTTTGGCAAATACCGCCAGAGCTCTACGACACCGGCACCAAGGCATAGCCCACCTGCAATGGATAGCAGGAGCGAGTCTGGAGTGAGAAAAGCTGTGGGAAGTAATAGCAACGCCATGATCCAGTTAACCAGCCCCAGGATCTGCCCCTTTCGGCGGCGTCTGGCCCGAAGCGCTGCGGGAGTTTTTTTCGTCCGGTTCAGCCGGTCAGTCGCAGCCCACAACTTGGGGCAGACTGCACGGGAAACGAACTCCATTCGAACCTCCAAAGCCTGACTTACCTGGGGGATCAGGGCGTCCGGTTCCAGAGGGGTGCATTGAAATACAAAGTTTTGTTCCATTAAAGGCCCCTCATTTCTTCTTCAAAATTTTTCATTGCCATCTGTCGAGTGGGAAAATCGGCAAGAGTGCAGGAAAACGGCGCGCCAAACAAAGGCTGGGATAACTGTTCCACCCAATGCGTCAGCACCTTCGGGGAGAGGGGCCGCTCCTCCCGGAGAAAGATCACCCCGTAATAGGGCGGTACAGCCGGGGAAAGCAGCTGCGTCAGAGGGGCGCCGCTCTGGGCTGGAGTATTGCAGAAAGCCAGATCCGGCGAAAAATGCGGATAGTACAGCGCCCCGACGAACAAATCCTGCTCACCATTCCTGAGCCGCTCGGCCTGCTTCAAAAAGTTGGGATGATCCGGACTCTCTGGCTTTATAAACTCGCCGTCCTGAATCATCTGATGGAGCGCAGGCAGGTTATAGAAGTCAAAATGAAAAAAGGAGTTTTCTCCAGCCTCGTCCTCGGTGAGAGAAAATTCGGCCCCGTTGAAGGTATCCCAGTCCTTGCCGCAGCGATAATAGCCCCACCAGTAGTTCCAGTCATGGATGTGCAGATATTTGGTGTGTTTCATCAAGACATCCCCCTTTTCGGCACAAGCCTTAATCCCAAAAGTTAAACAGAATTTCCCCGATCGTGTTGGGTTGCCAATAGCGCAGCTGCTCTTGCTCTGCCGGAGCCAGTGCATCCAGCAGCACCACATCGATGGATCGTTCCAGCAACGAGGGGGAGAGCAGCTGATTCGGCGGAAGCAGGGCGGCCAGCATAGCTGAGGGCGCTGTAAATCGGAGCGGCTGTGCTTCCCAGCAGTCGGAACAGGCCAGATGGCCGGTATATGCGTTCATGAACAGAATTTCTGTTCCACTGTTTCGGACGATTTGTGCGGCATAAAAGTTTTTCCCGCATAATGAAGTGTCTGTTTCTCCCACGGTGCACCGGCTCTCTCGGGCCAGCTGATAGACCAGCTGTAAGAATTCCCCTCGCTGGATGGGCTCCCGGAATGTGCCCGCTTCAAAAAATCCTGTGGCTCCAGCTGGTAGCTGCATCATGTTCCCTCCTTGTACGAGAGTGATCCTCGGTCCGATTTTTAATGCCCAATTTTACCATAGAGACACGACCAAATTTTTTCTAAATCATGAACAAATAACAATTTAAGAAAATCTTAAACGGATAGGGGGTGAGAACAGGGATTTTATCATCGGACCACGGAACCGAATCTGAACCCCAGCAACGGTACCGATCAATAGCGGGCTACAGGATGACCAGAGAACACGAGCTCCTACTCAAAGATTGCGCCGCAAAACAAAATAAAAGACCATAGTTCATTTTTGCTGCGATTGACGTTATCGAATATTTGTTCTATAATCAAGATAGGCGAAAGCCAAAACTCGCAGCTTTCCGGTGAGGTCCACACCCCGGTGGGACCTCAGACATTCATGGGCCTCGTAGGGCACAATGACCACCCTGAACGAAGGAAACTTCCATGAAGGTCTTCAGTATTTGGCGCTGTGCCGGCAGCGCGGGTGTGTACTTTTCCGTTGAGAGCGGAAAGGACATGAATGAACGACACAGTCGTTGTGATCTATAATGGGGAGCCAGTATCAGTGCCAAAGGAGGTCGCAGACTTCCTGGAGCAGGATCGGAAACGGCAGCAGGCACAGGATAAGCAGGACGACAGGCATCTGAGTAAAAGTGAGTTTGAAACGGTGCTGTTCTGTTCAGAATGTGTCAGGCGTCCCGTGGAAGATGAAGCGCTCCGGAACCTCCGGCTTGAAAATCTGCGGAAAGCCGTCAAGGATCTGGGTGAACAAAGCCGTGAACTCATCGACCTTCGATATGGCAGGGAACTGACCATGGAAGAGATCGGCAAGGTCTACGGCATCTCAAAAGCGGCGGTATCAAAGCGGCTGAAAACACTCCACGAAAAGTTGAGGAGCTCTGTCACATGACAGGGCCCCTCAACTTTTTTATTTTTCTGGTTTACAAATCGGCTGTAAGTGTCCTTATCAGTAGAGGGTAAATTCTCAATGTCTGAAAATCTGGTTGAATGGCCGCAGCCAGAGTGCCCTCATCAAAATCACAAAGAGGAGTGGATCGATCATGGATCAGTTTCAAATGGATCATCAGGCTTTGTATCATCTCTTAAAAATCAAGTGCGAGCGGGAAACGTTGGATGATATCCTCCAAGGGATGCGTACGCTTCTGGCGGATGAAGCGATGCCAACAGCGGAGCAGGTCCGCGCATTTCTTCAGGCCCCGGATGGCGATACAGCCCTTGACCCCCAGCAGCAGATGGTGGCAATGGATCAGATGCTTCAGTGCATGGAGGTGAACTTTCGTACCTGCTGTGATCTGCTGCGGTATCAGCAGATGAAGAAGGCAAGCGCGGTCCGCGACATGGATGAGTTCCTGGATGTGCTCTATCCCGGGAATACGGAGGAAGAACAGGATGAAAGTGTCTGAGTACAAGTCCTACAAGGACCTGCCTCTGTTTCTCAATGCGGAAATCGTGTCGAAGGTCCTGGGCATCGCACCATCGTCCGCCTACGAACTCCTGCATGAAAAGGATTTTCCTTCTCTGCGGATCGGCAACCGTATCGTGGTGCCCAAGGAACCGTTCATCCAGTGGGTGGATGCGCACACAGGAGGGAACGGATGAAGCAGCGGAGCAACGGAAATTTTTTCTCTCTGCCCAATGAGATCTTCCTTCTGGGACTGCGTCCCGGCGAGCTGGCGGTGTACAGTTACCTGCGCCGGTGCGAGGACCGAGGGACGCACCAGTGCTGGCCCAGCTACAAGACCATTGGAAAAGCGGTGGGCATGAGCGAGAACACAGTGCGTAAGTACACACTGCGGCTGGAAGAACGGGGACTGCTCTCCACCGAGCCCACCGAGGTGGTGACAGCAACCGGGCAGAAACGAAACGGAAATCTGCGCTACACCCTCCGGCCCGTTCAGGAGTGGATCGCAGCACACTATGACCGCCAGCTGGAGCAGTTGGAGATGACCACAGCACGTCAGAAAGCTGCGGCGATGCAGGACAAGTGCAGCGGCCTGTGAGCCGCTGTGTGCGGCTTGTCAGCTCTGGGGGACGAGGATACCTCCCCCTCATACGAAGCCTAAAAAAACGCCTTGGAATGCAGATTGTAACGAGGATCACAGGGGGGTGTCGGAGGACGATGCCCACCCTCGGGTGGGGCAAGCATAGCGTCCGGCTATACGCCGGTCGCACTCGCCGGGGCAGAGCACCGGCCCCCCCTGCCCCCTAAAGGGGGAGAAAGGAGAAAAATGCAGAAGAAAAAAACGGCCATCATCACCGCAAGGATGACACCGCAAACAAAGGCAGAGATCCAACACCGGGCCAAACAAGCCGGGATGACTGTCACCGATTACCTGGTCACCTGCGCCCTGGACAAGGAAATCATCCAGGTAAACGGTCTGGACGAGATCCTGTCTGAACTGAAAGCCCAGGGCAGAAATCTGAACCAGCTCACCACGCTGGCCAACATGGGCCGTATTCAGTTCCTCCGCAGCGATGAACTCATCGACCGGTACGCTGATCTCTATCAACGGATGACCGGTATCGCCAGGGGGGGACGGTAGTGGCGACCTTCACAGCGGTGCGAAACAAGAAGCAAACAGCAGGAACGATGGCAGGCGTGATGAAGTATGTAGTCCAGAGGAAGAAAACTATGCTGGGTGACCGCTGGATGGTTACCGGACACAACTGCGTGGCCCAGTCCTCCTACCTGGAGATGGTCACCACCAAGCGCCGCTTCCAAAAGACGGACGGGCGTCAGTTCTATCACTTCGTCCAGTCCTTCTCTGCCGTGGATGATCTGACACCCCAGGAGGTCAACGCCATCGGAATCGAGTTCGCGCAGAAGCAGTTCCCGGACTATGAGGTCCTGGTGGCCACCCACATGGACACCAACCACCTGCACAACCATCTGGTGGTCAACAGTGTGAGTTGTGCGGACGGCAGAAAACTCCACCAAAATGCCGCCGACCTTCAGCGGCACCGGCAGGTGAATGATGAGATCTGTATGACCCACGGGCTAAGTGTGCTGGAGCCGCCGAAAAAGCACACCCGGAAACGGCAGATGCGGCCTGGGGAGTATCAGGCAGGACTCCGTGGTGACAGTTGGAAGCTGGATCTGATCCAGGCGATCAATGAAGCGCTGGAGTACGCAGACGACCGGGAGAGTTTTATCGAGAACATGGAGTACGAGGGTTACGAAGTCAACTGGGTGCCAACTCGGAAGCATATCACATTCACCTGTCCCAACGGCAGAAAGTGCAGAGACAGCAGTCTGCACGATGAGACCTTCCTGAAAGAAAATCTGGAGAAGCTGTTCGCCTACCGCCAGGCCACGGGCTTCTGTCCCGGCACTCTGGAGCCGGACGAAGGATGGATGGGGGAACTGGCTGCCGGGTTGGTGCAGCTGGGCAGGGCGCTGGAGAGAGAAGCGGACCTTCCGCAGCTCCCCACACCGCCGGTCTGGACAGACAGCAAGCTGCGCCGCCGGGAAGCGTTGAAGAAGCTGGCCATGGGGCAGAAGCTGAGCCACGACACCGACCAACAGCAGACCATGTAGTGACGCGGCCCCCCTCAAAGATTGCGTCGCAAAACAAAGATAAAACCCTTTGTCCGGAAGGAAAGTGTGAAATCTTTGATAACTCCAGCCCAACAGCGTGGCTATTTTACAGAAGATGTAGTATGTTGTGTTGCTGATAGGAGGCGATCGATATGCCGAAAAAAAGAGCCAATGGCGAGGGAAATATCCGCAAGCGCAAGGACGGACGCTGGGAGGGTCGATTCACAGCGGGCCGGGACCCGGAGACCGGAAAACAGATTTTCAAGAATGTGCTGGGCAGGACGCAGGCGGAGGTCAAGGACAAGCTGAGAAAAGCGCAGGAAGCAGCTAAGGGGATCGACTTCACTAAAACGGAGTCCTACACGGTGGAGGAGTGGATGCGGATCTGGTTTGAAACCTACTCCAAGCCGCAGATCCGGGAAACGACAGCGGCCTGCTATACCAACTACATTGAGCACCACATCATCCCCGGCATCGGCCATATCAAGCTGGAGAAGCTGACGTCCCGAGACATCCAAAAGATGTACAACCATATCAAGACCAACGGGAGGGTACCGCGATATAACAGCGTGAAGGAGGAGGGGCTGTCCAACCGCTTTGTTCGCGGGACCCACATGGTGCTCCACCAGGCGTTGGACCAAGCGGTGAAGGAACGGATCATCCCCAGCAATCCAACGAATGGATGCCGCATCCCACAGCTCGAGAAAAAGGAAATGAAGGTCATTGCACCGGAGCAGGTGGGCTCATACCTAAATGCCGCCAAGGAAAACGGGGTGCTCCCCATGTTCTATCTGGAACTGACCAGCGGCCTGCGCCGTGGGGAACTGCTGGCTCTGCTGTGGGAGGATCTGGACATCGCAGAACGGACGATCTCTGTGACCAAAACGCTCAGTGCCAAGACGGGGAAGATGACGGTCAGCCCACCCAAGACACAGAATTCGATCCGAAAGGTCGTGATCCCCACCGAAGCGGTAGAATTGCTGGTTGAGGAGCATGAAAAGCATCCGGACAGCCCATATATGTTCCCTTCTCCTGTGACGGGGAATATGTACCACCCGGATGCCATAGGGCGGGTACACAAGAAACTGCTCAAGCAGGCCGGATTACCGGATATCAGATTTCATGATTTACGCCATACCTTCGCAACACTGGCACTCCAAAACGGAGTAGATGTAAAGACTCTGTCCTCCATGCTGGGACACTACAGCGCGGGCTTCACTCTGGATACCTACACCCACGCTACCATGAAGATGCAGATCGAAGCTGCAGACAAATTGGGCGGTTTTATGGCGCAGACTGTCTGATGATGGCACATAATAAGGCGGGAGCAAATGGCATCATTGCTCCCGCCTATGATTGATGCGATATATTTGAAGTTTCTGTTCGGCATTGCTATCAATCAAAATAAATGTCGAGTTCCTTCAATTTATCTGCAAGTTCTTCATCCAGTTTATTATGATTGTCTGTAAAAGAATTTAAACTGCCTTCAGCTGTAAGAGGCATGTTTGTAAATTTCACAAACAGATTATAACAATCTTTAAAATCTGAGTATTCTTCATCAAAGGCTTTCGGATGCTTTGTCAAATCTTTAATCAGGGTTTCGGCTTTAGTCTGCAGAGTGTATATTTCATTAAGGTCATCTACAAAGTCTTGATCTTCATATAAACTTGACAGTGCATCGTTAAAGTCATCATAGAATTGCCCGCTGCCGCCATTAGCCTTAGTGTATTTATCGGTTTCCTCATCAGATGTTTGGAATATGCTATTCTTCCAAACATCTGTGATAAGAATGTTTGCAGTTTCAGCTTTTCTGGCCCCATCGGCTATCGTATTATATAAATCAACGAACTGATTATATGTGTTGACTGAGGAGGCATTAGAGTATAAGAACCACGCTCCGGCGATAAGTATGAGAAGAATAATGATGACAACTATGCCTTTATGTTTTTTCTTTGGAATTGGTTCCCCTACATAAGTTGCTCTATTTGGCATCGGATCTTCATCGGTTATCTGGACAGATGTGCCACAACTTGGACAAAATTGCATATCATCTTGAAGTTCCTTACTACAAATTGGGCAGTATCTCATATAAACCTCCTCAATGAAAAAAATAGTTAAAATCTCCTGGGATGTCTATTTCGAATACCAGATAAGTGGTTAAATACTGCATTAGACACTGCTATGCGTTGACTTTCCGCTGCCTTCCTTAGCTCGCGTTCTCTTTCAAGAACTGATTTTTTCGTTTCTTCAAAAATGGCTTGGATTGAAAGAATGTCATCATCTTGTATGGCACCAAATTCCTTCAAAAAATTCTCGGGCATTATGGGTAAAACCGTTGTATGGCAACGGACTTCTTTAGGGTCTGGTGCCGCAATACAAAGGAGATTTTTCTTTTCTGGCAAATAATTCTGTATAAAAAGACCATCTATTGGGGTCCTTATATTGGAAAATAGTGTGGTCCTTCGTTTCCACACCAATTCAAAGCAATCATCAACTTTCATTTTGTCAGTTGCATCAAAAAGCCAGACAACTTGATGCCCGCAGTTTTTATAAAAGCTGTTTCGATCCTCAAATTCTCCACTGCTTATGGGACTATGTTGAAATTCAATGACCGTGCCGTTGATTAGAATGTCTGCCCTGTGAATGATACCATCTTTTTCGACGATGACTTCTCTATTATGGAGAGGGAACTTTGACTGCCAGTCAAAATGCCAATCGCTCATATCATGTTTCCAGTTATCAAGGCAAGGAGTGTTTTTCTTGTGGGCGAAATGTGTGCGGATGTTCACCGAACTTGCGGCCTTCACCACAACAGGACTACTGCATACGGGGCAAAGGTAACTTTCACCGGGGATAGCTTCGTCTATTGAAATCCTCTTGTTATTCTCTGTCAGAGCCGTGAACATATATCATCCATCCAAAAACACAGTCAAACATGTTGTAGTCTGTTTGTATTTATAGTATATCAAACCCTATATAAATTGTCAATTTAACCAGCACTTGGAGACTTATGCAGGTGGTAATATACAGAAAAAGGCAGTAGATTTTATTGAAAAATCTACTGCCTTTTGGTCCGAGTGACTGGTCTCGAACCAGCGGCCTCGTGGTCCCAAACCACGCGCTCTACCAACTGAGCTACACCCGGATATTTGATTTTGTTCTCGTATGGGTCAGGTATGGGTCAGGGCCGTTTGACCCATATTGTGACCCATACTATTTTAACCTCATTTTCAACTTTTTCAAGAGGTAAAATAGAAAAATGTGATTTATTCAAAGAAATAAAAAACGAAACGGTTGCTTACTCCGTGCTCCCAAAGCAGGCGCGCTACCAACTGCGCAACACCCCGATATGAAGTTGTGGGACTGCCCGGGCGTATCCTCCCAAAGCAAGCGCGCTACCAACTGCGCTACACCCGGTTATAAAGTTTTCCAATTGTGGTCAAACATGTGGTCAACGCCGATTTTTGACCATTTACCGGCGAGGGTGAAAGTGCTGTCAGCCCAGGTGTCCCAAGGCTTTCCGGGTTTTCCGAGGACTTCGGCTCGAACCCGAGCCTCACGCTCCCAAATCACGCGTGCTGCCAACTACGCTACATTTGGTCATAGATATTTCTCCCGCCCGGGGGCGTTCTTCCCCACATACGTGCGGCAATATACTCTGCGATCCGCTGCGTTGGCACTCTGGCACCATCTTTTACTGGATCGAGGGCAGCACGATGGGTTCATTTTATACCTCTCTATTTTACCTGTTTCTCCGCCAAAGTCAAGTCTATTCGCTTCCGGCCGGTATGTCGGAAAGGCCGCCCGGAGGCTATGGGGCCTCCGGACGGCTTGACCAGGTCTCTTCACTTGGAAACGCAGAGTCGATTGTTCTCCACGGTAAGTCACCGGCCTTGAGGGTGCCGTCCAGCATCTTCTCGGCCACGGCGTCTTCCACCTTGCTCTGGATGGCCCGGCGCAGGGGACGGGCCCCGTACTTGGGATCAAAGCCCTCCTTAGCCAGCTCTGCCACAGCCTCGTCGCTGGCATCCAGATGGATGCCCATGGTCTCCATCCGGGTGGAGACGGTCTTCAGCATCCGCCGGGCCACTTCCCGGATGTCCTCCTCCGTCAGGGGGCGGAATACGATGATATCGTCGATCCGGTTTAGGAACTCCGGGCGGAAGGTCTGACGCAGCTCCGCCATCACCTGCTCCCGGGCGGTCTCGAACTTCTTTTCAGCGTCAGGATCGGAGTCCCGCTCCTCGGCGGAAAAGCCCAGCTTGCTGCCCATGGCAGTGAGGCTGCGGGCACCGATGTTGCTGGTCATGACGATGACGGTGTTCTTGAAGTCCACCGTCCTGCCCTGAGAGTCGGTGATCCGGCCGTCATCCAGAAGCTGCAGCAGGATGTTCCACACATCCTCGTGGGCCTTTTCGATCTCGTCAAACAGTACCACGGAGTAGGGCTTGCGCCGTACCTTCTCCGTCAGCTGACCGCCCTCCTCGTGGCCCACATAGCCCGGCGGGGAGCCAATTAGACGGGACACTGTGTGCCGCTCCATATACTCGGACATATCGATCCGGATCATGGCGTTCTCATCGCCGAACATGGCCTCTGCCAGGGACTTGCACAGCTCCGTCTTTCCCACGCCGGTGGGGCGCTTCGGATCCTTCAGACCCACACGGCCCCGACGGATGGCCCGGGCCACGGCCTTTACGGCTTCGTCCTGACCCACTACCCGCTCGTGGAGGGTGTCCTCCATGTGCAGCAGGCGGGTGCCCTCATCCTCCGTCAGACGGGTGACGGGGATGCCGGTCCAGCCGGCCACCACGGCGGCAATGTCGTCAGCGTTCACCGGGCGGTGCTGGGTGTTGTTCTTGCGGCGCTTCTCCCGCTCCATCTCCACCTGCTCCTGGTAGTCCTTCTCAATGTCCCGCAGCTTGGCGGCGGTCTCATAGTCCTGCTTCTCGATGGCAGCCTCCTTGTCCTTGGCCAGGGCGGCGATCTTCTCCTCCAGGCTCTTCAGCTCCGGGGAGATCTCCTCCGTCTCCATCCGCACCCGGCTGGCAGCCTCGTCCATCAGGTCGATGGCCTTGTCCGGCAGGAACCGGTCGTTGATATACCGGGCGGAGAGCTTCACGGCGGCCTCCAGGGCCTCGTCGGTGATCTGGAGGCTGTGGTGCTTCTCGTACTTCTCCCGCAGGCCCTTCAGGATCTCCAGAGACGCCTCCTGGCTGGGCTCACCCACCTGCACCGGCTGGAACCGGCGCTCCAGGGCGGCGTCCTTCTCGATATACTTCCGGTACTCGTTCAGGGTGGTGGCGCCGATCACCTGGATCTCGCCCCGGCCTAGAGCCGGCTTGATGATGTTGGCGGCGTCCACGGCGCCCTCGGCGCTGCCGGCGCCCACGATGGTATGGAGCTCGTCGATGAAGAGGATCACATTGCCGGACTTCCTGACCTCCTCCAGCAGCTTCTTAATCCGCTCCTCAAACTCACCCCGGTACTTGGTGCCCGCCACCATGCCGCTGAGGTCCAGGGACAAAAGGCGCTTGTCCAGCATCTCGTCGGGTACGTCGCCCATAACGATCTTCCGGGCCAGACCCTCAGCGATGGCGGTTTTGCCCACACCGGGCTCACCGATCAGGCAGGGGTTGTTCTTGGTGCGGCGGGAGAGAATCTGGATCACCCGCTGGATCTCCCCGTCCCGGCCGATGACCGGGTCCAGCTTGCCGGCCCGAGCGTCGGCGGTCAGGTCCCGGGTGAACTCCTTCAGGGTCTTGTTCTTGCCGTTATCCTCCTTTGCGGGGCTGGTGCCGGAGCGGCCGGGATCGGCGGCCTGACTCCGGGGCATCTCACCCAGCTTCTGCATCAGGGCTGTGTACAGGTGACGGGCATCCACGCCAGCGGTGCGCAGGATGCGGACGGCCATATTGTTGCCTTCCCGCAGGATGCCCGCCAGCAGGTGCTCCGTGCCCACGTAGTTGTAGCCGCCCCGCATGGAGTCCTCCATGGCCAGCTCCACCACCCGCTTGGCGCGGGGGGTGAGGCCCTGGGCGGGATTGCTGCCGGGCAGACCGGCACCCACGCTCTTCTTGATGATCTCCACGATCATGTCATCGGTGAGGCCCGCCTCCGTCAGAACGGTGTGGGCCACGCCCTCCTCTTCCCGGATCAGGCCCAGCAGCAGGTGCTCCGTGCCCACGTAGCCGTGGCCCAGCTCACCGGCTGCCTCCTGGGAAAGCCGCAGGGCCTCCTCCGCCCTGGGCGAAAATTTGTTCTCATTCATAGTGTCTTACCTTCCTTTCCATGGGAAAGTCCCGTTTACTTGTTTTCCTTCTGCTCCCTGTGAGCGGCCTCCAGAGACCTGATCTGGTCCCGCAGCTCCGCCGCCCGCTCAAAGTTCTCCTGGTGCACAGCCTTCTTCATCTCCAGCTTCAGCGCGTTCATCTGGCGCAGATAGGCAAAGCGGCTCTGGTCCTCCTGGCCTACCAGGTCGTCCTTCTTTTCCTGCTTTGCCTCCTGCTGCTGGACAGGAGAGGCGCTCAGGGCCGGCATCTCGGCGAAGAAGTCGTCAAAGGGGTCCTCCAGCATCTTCATTCTCCGCCCCAGCAGGCTGGGCATGGGAGAGAAGAAATCGTCGAAGAAATCGTTTCCAAAGAGGCTGTTCCCGAAGAAGCTTTGCATCATCCGCTGGCTCTGGGCACCCAGCCGCTGGGTATAGCCCAGCTTTTCCGCGCAGTCGCTGCACAGGTGCTTCTCTTCCACATGGCCGTTCACGTTGCTCCGATACACAAAGGTAACTTCATTCTTACCACAATTTTCGCATTTCATAAATCAATTCCTCCTATCATCTGGAAACTGTGCGTGCTTATTGAAACATTTTTCCCCGCTGCCCGGGTCCCGGCTACACCTGCAGGATCAGCACCTGCTTCATGATGTCCGCCCGGACGGTGTCCCGGCTCTCCCGCGGGACCGCGGCCAGGGCCTTGTCGCCGACGGCGGCCAGAATGCTCCGACCTGCGTTCTCCTCCAGGGCGCCGGCCTGGACCAGATTGTTCAGGATGGCCCGAGCGGAGGCCAGGTCCACCTGGCTGCCCAGGGTGTTGATGACCTGCATCAGCAGCGTCTGGCGGTCTACCCGGACCCGGGTGATCCGGATGTAGCCATTGCCGCCCCGGCGGCTCTCCACGATATAACCCCGCTCCGGGGAAAAGCGGGTGGACATCACGTAGTTGATCTGGCTGGGTACGCAATTGAAGCGCTGGGCCAGGTCATTGCGCTGGACCTCCAGCACACCACCGTCCGTCTCCTCCAAACTCTCCTGCAGGAAGCTGGCAATCAAATCGGAAATCCCCACGGATGATTCCTCCCTTTCCAAAGAACGCCTTGTCTCTTTGACTTTGACTTTCTTTAACCTTTTGTTCTGTGTTTAGTATAACACGCCCGAGCAAAATGTCAAGAGCTGAATTTTGACTTTCTTTGACCTATTTGAAAACAATTTATGAACAGTTAGTCTTGACAAACGTCATTTTTGGACGCTTTCCCGTATTTTTTCGAAAATTTAACCATAGAATTTGAACGGCTGGTACTTGCTTTTTTTAATTTGTATGCTACAATAGGGGTACAATTCTGATGGAGGTGCTTCCCATGGCTTACAAAATCACATCTGCCTGCGTGAGCTGTGGCTCCTGCGCGGACGCTTGCCCCGCCGGTGCTATCAGCCAGGGTGATGACCAGTATGTCATCGATGCTGCCGCTTGCCTGGACTGCGGTTCCTGCAGCGACACCTGCCCCAACGGCGCCATCGTCCCCGAGGAGTAATCGAGGATACATAAAAGGTCCGCGAGCCAAAGCTCGCGGACCTTTTTGTCGTTTCGGCAACTGTAAGAAATCTGTAAGAGATTTCTCCATAGAGTTGTAAGAAATTGGTGTTATCCTGCCGGTGTTCCCCGCTGGAGTGAAGAAAGAGGCCCTTTACTCCCGTAATATTGGGGACAGCCGATTTGAAAGGAGACACACGATGAAACACGCTTGGAAGAAGCTGCTGGCAGCAGCGGTGCTGCCCTGTCTGCTGGCGGGATGCGGTGCCCTGGGAGGGCCGGAATCTGAGGTCCCCTCCATGGACCACTTGCTTGGCTTGACCCAGGAACAGCGGCTGGAGGACTACGACTACCTGGTCCAGACGCTGGGGGACAGCTATCTCTGTATGGGTGTCCGAGACCGGGACAACCCGGAGGACCCGTCGGCGGCCATCTTCCAGGCATACCGGGAGATGATCCAGGAAAGCGACAGCGACGAGGTATTCTATTCCGCTGTTTACAGCACACTGTTCCGCCTGGGGACATACGGCCACCTCTGGATCGTGGAGCCGGATATGTACCGC
>NZ_CALADU010000061.1 GCF_937890665.1 uncultured Subdoligranulum sp. | reverse complement strand
AGCAGCGGCGACACCCAGCGCAACAGTTTTTTTGCGGTAGTCATAGCGCCTCCTTGTAAAAGCAACTGTCATCCATTTTCCGCTTCCGCCAGATCTGCCTCCAAAAATTCCAGCAGATCGTCGGCGCGTTGGGAAAGGTATTCGCAAATTGACTGGTAATCTGCCTGCCATTGCTCCATCGTCATATTTTCCACATCGGACTCGGTTTCGGTCAGCCAGTCAGCTAACGGCGCCAGCCATGTGGTTTCCACCTTTTGGCGGGTGATGTTGCGGGGCATTTCCGGTTCCAACTGCTCACACCACGCCTCAAAGGCCGGCAAGATATTTTCCGGTGCGTAGGTGGTTTCCATCTCGGTGCGGAAACGCTCCGCAAACATCGTGCGGAATTCTTCGTATTCCCACAGTTTCTGGAACAGCACCTGCTGCATATTATATGTTTCGGCAGTATTATACACTAGATCGGCGATGGGGTCCATAAACCCATAGACCACCGTCATATCCAGATCATTCAACAGAAACCGCCAGCGCCCATCAGAATATTCTTCGGACGCCCCTTCGGTGGCTTTCCACAGAATGGTGTTGCTGGCGGTGCGCAGACCGTCCCAGTTGTTGGCGTACAAGTTGGGAATCACATAGTCGATGTAGGATTCCACATCAAAATGTTCATTGATCCACGCCCATCCGCTTTCGTCGCAAGGCAATTCCCGCAGGATGGCATCCAGCGTATGGATCGAATCCTCCTCGTCCGGTTCCGTAGATGTGCAGATCACCACCGAGTCCGGATCCACATCGTACTGCTGGGCGATAAATTCTGCATTTTTCTTGTTGCGGATGCAGTAGATGCCCCAGTATTCATCCTCCAGATACAAAACCACAGGAATGTTGTACTGAGCCCCCAACGAACCGCCGTACAGATAGTTGTTCCAGAATCCGTCCAGATAAAAATACTGCCAACCGCCGTTGCCGGTACCTTTTAAAGAGAACCCGTCCAGATCATCCTCGTACAGTGCCTGCGAAAGGGTTTCGTTCTTTTGCTGCAGATCCACCGACAGGTTTTTCATGGGGAACCACAGCCTGGAATTTTGCCCTGCAATGGAGATCTGGGTTTCCAGACTTTGCCGCGTCTCGCTGTTCAGAATCTGCACGCGGGCATCGATGCTTTCCCCCGACATAAAGTTGGCGTTCTTACCCAGATTGCCCTGCTGCAGCATCGTATAATAGGTAGCCCCCGGCGTATAGATGCCTTCCGGGCCAAATAGCTCCTGTGCATCGGCCGTAACACTGACCACCGGCAAGGTGTGCTGCTCCACATCGACCCAATAGGTAGCAGCGGTCATTTCTTCCGCCCAATGGCCGTCCTTATACAGCCGCACCGTGATGGTAGTGGCTTTGTCCACCGGCTCCGGTGCATACTGGTAGGCATAGGACTTCAAAAAATCTGAATACCCATACCCAAATCGATTGGGAATGGAGACATACTCATTGGCTTCTCCCACCCTGCTGGTCACCGAAATGGCGCCGGTGTACAGTTTGCCGTTGTCCTTGGGATCACTGCCGTCGGTGGTATAGAAAATCAGCGCATCCGGGTCATCCGCCGTC
>NZ_CALADU010000060.1 GCF_937890665.1 uncultured Subdoligranulum sp. | reverse complement strand
CTCCCCGGCAGAGCCGGGGGTTGTCTTTGCGCTAAAGCTAACAAAACGAAGATCCCCCGGCAGCCGGAACTTCCGGCTGCCGGGGGATCGTTATGGGAAATGTTCAGCCCAGCATGCGGGGATCAGCAGCAGCCGCAGCCGCCATGGCGGTGGCCGTACTCATCCATGCAGTCCTGGTTGGGGTCCTTCATGCACAGGTGTACGCTGGTGGTCTTGAAGGTCAGGGGCAGCGCCAGAATGTTCGGGTGGTCGCCCACATACTTCTTCATGGCGTCATCCAGCGCCTCCTCGAAGGTGGCGCGGGTCTTGAGGCCCATGCCGCGGGCATAGCCCGGTTCCTCGGCGCCCACGATGTAGATGGCGCTGGTGTTCATCTCGGCGATATGACCGCAGCTCATCATGCTGAAACCGTGGAACGGATGGAACGCATTGGTGAAGCGGTACTTGCGGATGTACTCCTCGTTGGTGGCAAAGTACTCGCCCAGGCGGTTCATATCGGGCAGGGTGTTCATCTGGTCATGCTGGAACCATTCGTAGCACTCCCGCAGGTAGGGCCACTTCTTGTCGTTGAAGAAGCCGTTGCACAGCGAGGAGCAGATGATGACGCAGTGGTCGCTCATGACGCGCTTGAAGCGCAGCACCTGCGCGGACAGCGCCTGCATCATCATGATGGGGTTGGTGCCCATGCCGTCGCCGTAGTGGAACTTCTGGGGCATACCGAACACCAGCACGTCATACTTCTTCTCGGCCCAATGCACATAGGTGCGCTTGTCGGCCACCTTCCAGCTTTCGGGCATCATCTCTTTGGCGTAGCCGGAGAAAATGGCGATCTGGCGGCTCTTGGAGTCCAGCACCGCGTCGCAGCAGAAGAAGGGATGGCCCATCTTCTCTTCCATGTGCATGGAGATCTCGTTGAATTTGTCGCGCATCAGGCTGCCGTTGTTCACGGGGGTGAAGTCCGGCCGGTGCATGACCGACGGCACATGGTGGCTGGCGATGCTCTTCCAGTTGGTGATGCCGGTGGCGCTGTGCTTGTAGCCGCCGGAGTAACCGCCGTAGGGGTTGCCGTTCACATGGCCGATCAGGATGGGCAGGTCGGCTTCATAGACCATGCGGTTCATCCACACCGGGTCGCCGCGCTTGGTGAAGCCCAGGTCCACCATGTTGTCCGGGTCCTCGGAGTCATGGCTGATGATCTGGCCGGTGTGCCAGAACTCGTTGTACAGTTCGGGTCCGAAGATCGCCAGGGCGTCCTTGTCGGTGGAACGCGGGTGCAGGCCGTTGGAGATGATGAACAGGATGTCCTTCTTCTCCACGCCCACGCTGTAGAGGTCCTGCAGAATGTACTTGATGGACAGCTTGCGGTGGCTGGTGGGCTGTTCGCCGCCCTTGACGCGGTCGGGCACCACAAAGACGACCTTGCTGCCCTTGTGCGCCAGTTCCTTGACCGTGGGCATGCCGATGGGGTGGTCCAGGCTCTGCCGATAGGCGGCTTTGAGCTGGTCCTCCGGGATGTAGGCCGGGTCGGGCACCGTGACGCCGGGAATAAATTCGTCGGTGTAATCCGGCAGGTCGGCGCCCATGGTCCCCGCGCCGTACTCAAATTCAAAATGCTTCATTGGTTGGCTCCTTTTCTCAGCCCTGCGGCTGCTTTACTTGCCCATGTAAAGGCGGATGATGTCCAGATATTCCTCCGGGTAGAACCCGATCTCGCCCGCAAAGCGGGTCAGGGCGATCAGGCCGCCGTCGATCTCGGGGATGGAGGCCAGCATGGCCGCGTTGTCGGTCTTGAGGCCGCCGCCGTAGACTACGTCCATGCCGCCGGTCTGCTCCTTGACAAACTTTGCGATCTTGGTGATATAGGGTTTGTCGGCCGGGGTCTTGCCGGGGCCGATGGACCAGATGGGTTCGTAGGCGATGGTGACCTTGCTCTTGTCCACATCTTTAAGCCCGATGGAGAGC
Source organism: uncultured Subdoligranulum sp. (assembly GCF_937890665.1). Next base: position 12,570 of record NZ_CALADU010000060.1, on the reverse strand, counting down.
TGGTCCCCCAGCACCTGCTGCCAGGCGTCCTGTTCTTCGCTCTTTTCCCCGATGCAGTACAGCACGGTCAGGCCGCGGGCCACCGCCGCCTTGATCTCCTGGTTCAGAATGCCGCTGACGATGCGGGACGCTTCCTGCCCGGTGATGCCTGCGGCCGCCAGGATACCCATTTTGTCGTTGCGCTCCTCACAGTGGCCGATGAGCACGCTTTCACAGCCCAGGGCCTTGGCGGCGGACGCCGGACGGTTGGTGGTGAAAGCGCCGAAGTTGCCGCCGGGGGCGGTATCGTCCCGGTAGACGCCCTGGCAGCCGATCTGCACCGGGCTGCCGGGGGCTTTGGCCGCCACGGCCGCCGGGATATGGGCTTCCGGCAGGTACATGACGAATTCCACTTCCGACGGGTCATAGCGGGTCAGCCCGGCCTGGGTGCCCTCCACGATGGCGCGGCCCCAATCGGCCGGGGCCGCCAGACGGTTGACGCCGCCGTATTCTACCGGCACGTCGAACCGCTTGAGGTTCAGGAAGATGTGTTTCATATTCAGATGCCTTCTTTCTTGTAGCGTTCCGCCATCTGCTCACAGGTGACCATCTCGACATACTGGCTCTTGCGGAAGCTGCCGAACTGGACCAGCAGCGGGGCGATGGCCGCCACCACGCCGTCCTTCATGCACTGGACGATCTTGCCCACTTCCTCGTTGGGGATCTCGCCCTTGACGATGGTATCCATGATGCTGTTGCAGTAGTTGCGCGGGTCCACGTTCTTCGGGTTGGCCGTCAGGTCACGGTAGAACTGCGCCAGCGCCGGGCTTTCTTTCAAAGCAGGCTCATCGTGGAACAGCTGCAGGATGTTCCGGGTGCAGGCCATGCGGATGTCGGTGTCCACATTGATTTTGTTGATGCCACAGCGGGCAACATCCACCAACTGGGCGACCTCAATGCCGAAGGCGTCCACCAGTTGGCCGCCCAGGGCGTTGATGGACTGCACATACTCCTGGGGCACCGTGGAAGAACCGTGACTCACCAGATAGCCCTGGATGCCCTCATGCAGCATGCACTCCTTGGTGGCGATGGCGATCTCGCGCCGGATGCGGGTATCCTTGCCCTTGTTGGGGCCGTGGCAGGTGCCGTAGCTGATGGCCAGCGCGTCGCAGCCGGTCTTTTTGAAGAAGTCCACAGCCTGCATCGGGTTGGTGTAGGTGGAAGTGGCGCTGAACACATGGTCCTCCACGCCTGCCAGCACGCCGAGCTCGCCTTCGACCGTCACGCCGTAGGGGTGGGCGTACTTGACCACCTCACGGGTCAGTTCCACGTTGTCCTCATAGGGCAGGCTGCTGCCGTCGATCATGACGCTGGTGTAGCCGCCCGCGATGCAGGCCTTGACGCTCTCCAGCGATTTGCCGTGGTCCAGATGCAGCGCCACCGGGATGGGGCTGCTGCCGCCGTACTGTTTGACGGCGTCGCCCAGGACTTTGGCGCCCTTCTGCTTGTTCTCGATGCTGCCGTTCATAAAGTCGGCCGCGCCGCCCAGATAGGCGTTGGAGGCTTCGGCCCCCTGCAGGATAGCCGGCGAGTCCAGCAGTTCATGGATGCGGACGGCGGCCTCCACCTGCCCGACGCTGTTCATGTTGAAAGCTCCCTGGCCGTAGCGGTGTTTGTCCGCCGCTTCCAGGATCGCGCGCATAGGTACCAGCATAGAGTATCCCCTTTCTATTTCTCTGTAAACACGAGTGTATCACGAAATTCCCGTTCCGTCAACCGAACTTATTCGGCCTGGAACACCGTTTCGCCGCCCACGACGGTGCGACGCACCTGCCAGGCGTCATCCAGCACCACCAGGTCGGCGTCCTTGCCGGCTTCGATGCTGCCTTTACGGTCAAAAATGCCCATCAGCCGGGCCGGGTTTTCAGTCAGCAGCGGCAGCACGTCCTCGGCGGGATGGCCGGTGAAGGACATGATGTTGCGCAGCGCCGTATCCTGCGAGAGGGTGCTGCCCGCGCGCACGCCGTTGCTGGCCAGTTTGGCGTCGCCGTCCACCACGACCACATCGTTGACGCCCAGCTTGTAGTGACCGTCCGGCAGGCCCGCCGCCTGGATGCTGTCGGTGATGGCAACGACCTTGTCCCAGCCCTTGCAGGCCAGCAGCATACGCACGCTGCCGGGGTGCAGGTGGCGGCCGTCGCAGATGGCTTCGCAGTAGATGTCATGTTCCAGCACGGCGCCCATCATGCCCGGGCGGTGCTGGTGGAACAGCCCCATCGCGTTGAAGGTGTGGGTACAGACTTTGGCGCCGTTGGCGATGGCCTGGCAGGCGGTGTCATAGTCCGCGCCGGAATGGCCGATGGCAACGGTGACTTCCCCGGCGATGTCGGCGATCATCTCATTGACGCCTTCCACCTCGGGCGAAACGGTGATGTAATGGATCGCGCCGCCGGCCGCCTGCTGATAGCGGCGGAACAGCGCGGCGTCGCCCTTGCGCAGCAGGCTTTCGGGCATGGCGCCCTTGTACTCCACCGAGAGGAACGGCCCTTCCAGATGGATGCCCAGCAGCCGCGCGCCGCTGACCGGCGCGGCCATGGCCTGCTTGGCCTGGTCGATGCACCAGAGGGTCTGTTCCTCGGTATCGGTAAGGATGCTGCACTGCCAGCCGGTGGTGCCGTGGCGGGCAAAGAACGCGCCGATGCGGGCCAGGTCCTCCGCCGTAGCGGCGTTGACGTCGATGCCGTCACCGCCATGGGTGTGCAGGTCGATAAAGCCGGGGGCCAGCACCATACCGTGCAGGTCCACCACCGGGCAGCCCGCGGGGGCGGCCAGATGGGGACCTACGCCGTCGATCACGCCGCCGCAGACCAGAACGTCCGCAGCTTCAAAGGCATGGTCCCGGTAGACACGGGCATTCCGAAACAGAACATCCGCCATACTGCCCACCCCCTTAGTACGGCTGCTTGGCCGCTACGTCGTTGACATAGATGCAGGCATGGGGATGGTTCTGGGCCAGCGTGGCGGGGAATTCCGCCGTCTGGTCGCCGTAGGCAGCCCGGCGCACCACCGCGCGGTGCCAGTCACGGAACACGCCCAGGCAGACTTCCCGCGCGCCGAGGATCTGCTTCATGCCGATGGTGACGCAGCGTTTGGGCATGCACTCCAGCGCGCCGCCCAGGTCGCCCACCGAGTTGGTGGCGCGGGTCTCGGGATGGATGTCCAGCGTGCGGGTGGGCAGCGCGGCGAACGCCTCGCAGCTCAGTTCCGGCTGGGGTTCATTGAAGGCCAGGTGCCCCGTGATGCCGATGCCGCCGAAAGCGATATCCACACCGCCCAGGTCCTCGATCATTTTGTCGATGCGGGCGGGGTCGGCGGGGTCCGGGAACACGCGCTGGGATTCCGGCATGACCAGTTCCGGGTCGATCTGGGAATAGACCACACGGTTCATGAAACCGCGGAAGGACAGCGGGCTGTTAATGTCGATGTAATGGTCATCGTCTTCCAGATACTCGTCCATATTGAAGAACCAGACGTTCTTCAGGCTGATGCGCTCCTTGTTGACCCGCTCCACAAAGAAGGGGTACTGCCCCACCGGGCCCACCGGGCAGATGAAAGCCGTGTGCCGGCCGGCGGCGTTGTTGGCAAGGATGCAGTCCGCCATTTTATCCGCCATCGCACGGAACACTTCCTCCGAGCTTTTCATCTTGACCAGCGGGGTCTTGGCGCCCTCGCCCAGTGCTTCTTCCGAGATGTGATAGTATGCTTTATCCATGATTGATGCAACTCCCTTCTGAAATTGAATGGATATGGAACGGTAAACTGCGGATGTGGCGGGGCCGGGGATCACCGGAACAGATGTTCCAGCCCCAGGTCCCGGATATGGGTCACGATCTCCCGCGTTCGGGTACAGCCGAACTTTTCCCGAATACGGTGGATCTGGCCTTTGACTGTGTCCAGCCCAACGACCCGGATCTCGCTGATCTGGCGGGCGTTCAGCCCCTGCAGCAGGTAGCGGATCAGCTCCCGCTCGGTGGGCGTGAGGGAAGCCAGCGTATTGACAAAGTACAGCAGGCTGGTCTCGTTGCGGCGCAGGCGGGAATACTCCCGCAGCATGATCTCCTGGGTATGGGCGCTCATAATCGGCGTACCGGCGTACGCCATGCGGATATGGCGGAAAAGCAGCTCGTTGTCGCTGCCTTTGACAAAGTAGTCCACCGCGCCGGTGGCCATGGCGGTCAGGATCATATCGTCATTGTCGTGCGCGGTCAGGTAGATGATCTGGGCCTGGGGCTTTTGGGGGTGGATGCAGGCCGCGGCGTCGATGCCCGCCTGGATGGTCTCCATCTCGATGTCCAGCAGGATCACATCGAACTCCTCCGCCAGCGCCAGTTCCACCGCGCGGGCGCCGGTGGCGGCTTCCCCCGCGACGGTAAAATCCGGCTGGGCGTTGAGCTGCTGGCAGAGGTCCTCCCGCAGGATGTCGTTGTCCTCCGCCACCAGGATGCGGATATTCATACAGATGTTTTCCCCCTTTTGCCCCGTTCCGGCAGCAGCTTGGGCAGCAGGATGTAAAAGGCCGAGCCTTTGCCGTACTCGCTGTCCACCTTCAGGGACCCCATGTGCTTTTTCACGATCATGCGCACATAGTACAGTCCCATGCCCCAGTTGGAATTGGAATTTTTGCTGGAATAGAACGGTTCAAAGATCTTTTTGAGTTCGTACTTCCCGATGCCCGCGCCCCGGTCCTGCACGCAGATGCCGATCTGGGTGGGCTTCTCGTAGCAGAACAGCCGCAGCGGTTCGTCGCGCCCCGCCGCAACGGTGGCCTCCCAGCCGTTGATCAGCAGGTTGGCCAGCGCGGCCTGCATGTGGGCCTCATCGGCCAGCACCACCAGACCGGACGGCAGTTCGACTTCCACCCGGGCCGCCGGGTACTTTTTCTGCAATGCGCCCACGGCCCCCTGCACCAGCGTTTCCACCGGGCATTCCCGCATGGAGATAGCGTTGGATTTCAGGCTGTTGTACAGGTCGCCCACATGCTCCAGCAGGCCGTCGTTGGTATCGGTCATCTGGCGGGCCAGCGCCTGCGCCTTTTGCAGGTCGGGCGTCGGGGACGCCAGTTCCTCGCTCAGACGGCGGCAGAGCACCCGGTTTGCCAGCAGTTGGTTTTTGATGCCGTGCAGGAACACGCCGCCGCCCATGCGGACGGTATCGTATTTGTTTTGCAGGCGGATATCGTCCTGGGTCTCGCTCCACTCGATGCGCGCCATGCTGATCATGGACAGCGTCCCCAGCAGCAGCGAAACCAGATTGATCGCCACGATAACAAGATACGTCACCGGCGAGAGGTAGGGGTTCATGTACCAGATCCCCAGGGAGAACATATAGTCTTCCCGGTAGAACAGATAGATCTGCGCAGGGTCCTGGGGGCAGTAGATGGCGTACAGCGCCGCAATACTGCACAGCAACACGCAGCGCACCGCCACGGAATTGCGGATATAACGGATGCGGGTGCGGGAAGGTTCCGATATCAGCAGCCAGCCGCCGGCCAGCAGATAGGCGACGATCCAGAGCAGGGACCCCCAGATTGCCACGCGCTGGGTGGCTTCCTGATCGGCAAAGCGCTGGAATACCGGGGGAAAGTACAACACCAGCGCCACCGCCGGCAGGATTGCCAACATCCAGCTGTGGCGCCGCAGCCAGAAGGCGCGCGGGCTGCTGGAATATTCCAGCGCCGTCAGCAGGAAAAGGAACGGGAACAGGAAGCGCCCCACGGCTACGCCGTAGCCAAGCTGCTGCAGCGTCAGCACGGAATACTGCAGCCATCGCCGGATGCCCGGCGTAACAAAAAGCACCGTGCTGAGGGGTTCCGCAATGCCGCCCTTCTTGGCGATGTAAGTCAGCATGAACCAGAGGTAAACCAGCAAGCTGGCCGACAATCCGCAGAGCAGCAGATATCTCTTTTTACGGCGATCCTCCACCAGCACCGCCAGCGCTGCTGAAACAGCCAGCAGGCAGGCGGCGACAAACAGCGGCATTCCTGATCTCCCCTTTCCCGTCCCGCGGCCGTTTTCCATTTGGTTACCGATCGCATTATACCATAAAATTCCGGCTTCGGGGAGGTTTTTTATGAAATTATTCCAATTTTCCCTCCTCTGCGCGGCAAAACGGGGCACAAAACGATTTTGTGCCCCGTTTTGTCACGGTTCAGATGATCGTGCTGCCGAAGCAGCTATTTTTACGCCGCGGCCTCTTTCATCAGGTCGAACATGACGTAGTCGCTGACAGGAACTTCCGCTTCCACTTCGCCGCTGGCGATGAAGCCGTCCTGCTGGGACTTGTACAGGCCTTCAATGGTGCCGTCGTTGATCTGGTCCATCATCTCCTGGCTGGTCAGCCATTCAGCGTCGCCGCGCTGCGCGTAAACGGTGTCGTAATCCAGGCCGCATTCCTCAGCGATCCACTGGCTGATCTGTTCCGCGTTGGCGGGATCGGCGCGGTAGTCCTTCGCCTTGTACAAAGCACGGGTGAAGCGGAGCAGGTTGTCGTAGTTCTGGTCAGCATATTCGGACATGCAGATCCAGCTGGAAACAGAAGCGGAGCTATCAGCAAAGCTCAGGTTGTCGGCCAGTTCGATCACATCCTCGCCCAGTTCTTCCTGAACGGCCAGGGTGCTGGGGCTCCACAGAGCGCAGGCGTCCAGAGAGCCGGAGATCATGGCGCTGACGATGCCGGAAGCATCCATCTCCATCGCGTTCACATCTTGCAGGGTCAGATCGGCGGAAGCCAGAGTCTTTTGCAGAATCGCCTCGCTGGAGGTACCGGCAGAATAGCCGATGGTCTTGCCGGCCAGATCGGCGGCGGTCTCGATGCCGTGGCTCTTCAGGGCCATAACACGGTCACCGTTGCCCACATGGGCGAAGCAGAAGATCTTGGCCTGGCCGTTGATGCACAGCTTATGGGCACCGGAGCCGATATAGCCTACATCAATGGAACCATTTTCCATAGCGGCGATGATTGTGGGGCCATCCTGGAACTGGACCAGGTTGACGTCAATTCCTTCTTCGTCAAAGTAGCCCATCTTGTCAGCCGCAACGACCTCAACCAGGCTGGAATAGTTGGGCATATATGCCACGTTCATGGTAATGCGCTCGGCGCTGGCGGTGCTGTCCGCCGCTTCCTCCGAAGTGGCAGCGGAGCTGGACGTAGCTTCCGACGACGTGCTTTCCGGCGCAGCAGAACTGCTGGTAGAGCCACAGGCTGCCAGACTGAAGGTCATCGCCGCAGCCATCAGGGTTGCAAGTAGCTTTTTCATGTGTTTGCCTCCATATAAGATAATGTAACTTTGACGGGGCCTGTCAGGCGCCCGTAGGGACCATTATTTGCGCACTTCCAGGTATTCCTGATAAACCTCGCCCCAGATTGCGTTCTTCAGTTCATTGAAGCGGGGGCTCATGCGGGTCTCCTGCGTGCGGGGGTACGGAATGTCGATGTCCAAAATCTTCTTGATGCGGCCGGGGCGGGCGCTCATGATAACGCAGCGCTGGCCGAGGATGATTGCTTCCTCCACGTCGTGGGTGATGAAGAAGCAGGTTTTCTTCTTTTTCTCCCAAGTGTTGAGCAGATCGGTCTGCAGCTGGGCACGGGTCTGGGCGTCCAACGCACCGAATGGTTCATCCATCAGCAGGATCTCCGGCTCGGCGGCGTAGGCACGGGCAATGGCCACACGCTGTTTCATACCGCCGGAAAGTTCCTTCGGGTAATGATCGGCGAATTTTTCCAGATCGACCATCTGCAGGTACTTCATGGCCTGCGCTTCTGCTTCCGCGCCCTTGATGCCGCGCATCTCCAGCGCGAAGCAGACATTCTTCTGGACGGTCAGCCAGGGGAACAGCGCGTACTGCTGGAACACGACGCCGCGTTCCCGGCCAACACCTTCGACCTTCTTGCCATTGACCAGCACCTCGCCGGAAGAGGGGGTGAGCAACCCGGCGATGATGTTAAGCAGCGTGGACTTACCGCAGCCGGAAGGGCCCACGACGGTGATAAATTCATTTTCGTGAATGTCGAGATTGACGCCGTTCAGAGCGGTCATTTCCCCCTTGCGGGTATTAAAGACCATCTTGACGTTGTCGATCTTGACCTTTACGCTTCTCTCTTCTCCTGCCATCCTGTCAGCTTCCTTTCTGCAAAGTCGATCACTTTCTCAACGATCAGGCCAATAACGCCGATAATGATAATGTACAGCAGCATGGGATCGGTGTCGAAGTTGCTGTTCAACACGCCGATACGCATGCCAAGACCTGCCATAGCGCCGGTGGATTCGGCGGCGATCAGGGTGGTCAGGGCGGTGGAAGCGCCCAGCCGGATCGCCGTCATGATGAAGGGCAGGCTGGCCGGGGCGATGACCCGGATGAAGATATCCTTGTCTTTAGCGCCCAGAACCTTTGCCGCGCGGATCAGCGTGTCGTCAATGTTGACAACGCCCTGATAAATGGTGATGCACATGATGAGGAACGTGGCGATCGTGATCGTGATGATCTGGGGACGGCGGCCAACGCCGGCGGACAGAACGATCAGCGGCACATACGCCAGAGGGGGAATGTTGCGGATGAACATGATCCAGGGGCGCAAAATGTTGCGCACCGGCAGATACCATGCCATCAGGATTGCCACCGGCAATGCGATGACGAAGCCCAGCACATAGCCGGCCAGAACCGAGATCAAGCTGCTGCCAATATCGGTCAACAGCACGCCACGCTCGTACATGACGCCGATCTGCTGGATGGTGACGATCAAATTGGGGAAACTTCTTGCGGTCAATGGCATGATCGAAAGGATCGTCCAGACGATCAGCGCCGCGACCAGTGAGATCAGCAGCCAGACCCTCGACGGGATCCGGGCTGCCAGACTGCCTGACTTTTTGTTCACGGAATCACCCTGCCTTCTTTGCTTTGTGGGGACCGCACCACCGCGGCGCGATCCTGTTTGGATACCTCGTTTTGTTGTATCCAGTATAATGGAATCCGGCACTTTGTAAAAGGGGGAACTTTTATCCCCCTGCTTTTTATTGATTCTGCACAAAAAGCCATATGATTTCCTAAGCAAAACGCCCGCCCATTGCCCGCTTTTTCTTGAAAAAGAAGCAAAAAAGCGGCAGAACATACATTCCGCCGCTTTATCAGGCCGCCTTTGCCAACAGCAGCCTTTTTTACAGGCTATTCCGGACGGTTTTCCTTACCGGCAGAAAAACGGGCTGACCCAGGCAGCATCCCCGTTTTTGAGCCAAACGCGCAGGCGGTATTGGCTCCCCTGCTCCAAATCAAGGAGCTGCGTGTGATGCAGCGTGTAGGCAGAAGCCGGTACGCCACGGCGCACCCGGAACTTGAATGCACAATGCCAAATGAGATCGTCGCGGTAATGCGGCGTGGGACCGAATTTTTCGGTAATGTGCTGTTCACTCTGGCTGTACTGTGCATAGATGCGGGTTCCCTGCAGGATCTGCCGCACAGGCAGTTCATACACTTCCCCATCTACCGTCAGTTTCAGCACATCGTCTATGCTTCCTTCCACCTCAAAGATCAGGCTTTCACGGCGGACCTGGCTGGGACCCATCCATTTTCCGCTTTCGGTCCCGCGATGGGTGGTCAACTGGAATTCGCAGCTGCGATCCTGCTGATCGATGATCTGCTGGCCGAAGGTGTTCCAGAGTTTTTCTACACTCAAAATACGGCCCGGCACATCCAGACGCCCCTGCCACAGCTTTTTCGCTGCATCCGGGAAGATACTCGTTTCCGGTCCCCAGCCAAATTCCACCTCGAATTTGAAGGCAAAGCGTTCAGGCAGCGGCACGCGCTCCCAAGTGCCGGAATGTACCAGCATCGTGTCCAAAATATTATCCTTAAGCAGTTCCACGCGGTCGATAGCATTGGCCGCTGTCAGATCCAGAACCAGTTTTGCCGGTCCCGGTGCCACCCGGCCGCCGATATCGGCACCGCCCAACGTGGCATTGATCGTCATACGGCTGCGGCTTACGCCGTATACCCGGCGCGCCCGCAGCCCCTGCCAAATGTCCTCGCGGCTGCGGCTGGCCGCCAGTACGCACATCATGCCGTGGTCGCATTCCCCAGGGACCGCGTGGTTATCGCCGGACGCGATGCATCCCACTTCAATTCCCTGATCCAGCGCCGCCTCATAGCAGGTCACACTGGTGCGGGGTCCCATGTGCTCGTGCCGCTCCATTCCGATAGGACCGTCATCATTTTCGCTACAGCCATGGCTGGAATATATTTCGGCAAAAGGCGAAAATTCCGGGTCATGGGTCGCCCAGTTCTTGCCGCGGCTTCCCGGCTGATATGCCACATGATGGGGAATACCGATGGCCCCGGACGGCTTAAGCGCGTCCCGCAATTCTTCATACGTCATGGGGTGGATCATCTGTGCTGACGTAGTGGGGAAAAACACATTATGGTCGCCGTCACTGCCATTTCCCTGCCACTCATACCCAGGGAACAACGGCCAGCCTTCCGCTTCTGCATGGCGGGCCAGCGCCAGCACGGCTTCCCAGTCGGCGCGCAGGTCCGTTTCCGGGATCAGATCCTCCAACTCTGCACCTGTGGGGGTACGGCGAATAGCAAACGGATAATAGGCAATCGGCCAGAAGTCCATGACCTGCTTGGCATGCTGATACCACTGTTCCAACTGATCGACCTGATTGTGGTGCGGATTTGCGTGCATATCGGCCCACAAATGTTCATACGACATAGGGTCACCTCATTTTTTATAATCTGCTGCGGCTTTCTTGCTGCAACTTGCGACGAATCGGCTTCAATGTAGCACAGTTTTTGCTATTTGTAAACACATTAAAGAAATCGGGCAGCTTTTTTGTGCAAATCTTACAATTCAAGAGCCGCATTTTTTACGTTGTCACCATCCGCACGGTCGCCACACCATCCCTCCGTTTCTGTTCCTGTACACACAGGGACCATCTTTCTCTCCCAGCGTCCTGTATACCACAATCACGCTCCGCGGGGCTTTTCTAAGCCCGCAAACAAAAAAAGAAGCGAAAGAACGTCAACGTTCTTTCGCTTCTTTTCTAGTGCCGGTGGTGGGGGTCGAACCCACACGGTGTCACCACCAACGGATTTTGAGTTTTCCAAACCATTCGGAACCTAACGGCATGGACCAGAACTAAGCAGTCTTTTTCGCCGCTTTCCAACACGCCAAAAGGCTTAAAAAACCTTATAAAATCAGCATTTTTGACGCTTTTCTCCAAAAGAACCACGCATTTACTCGCCCTCCACGATTACGAACAGCTGGATACCCAATTTTAGGTGCCGGAGGGATGTTGGAGGGATGCTGGAGGGATGTACACGGGATTTTTCTCCCGCGGATTCATGCAGAGAACACCCACTAATAGAAAGTGTAGCAGCTTCATCCGTTGTTGACAATACACAAATTGGAGCTGATACAATGAAAAGCAGAAAGCACTATGAGCAGCTTTTTGGTAAGTACCCCGATGTGGTGACGCTTTCACAATTTAGGGAAATGCTGGGTGGTATCGGTGACGGAACTGCCAGAAAACTTATGCGGGAAAATCGCGTCAAGCACTACTACATCCGGTGCACCTATCTCATTCCCAAAGCCTGGGTCATTGATTATGTTCTCAGTGACCACTACGCGGAATACAAAGATCAACTGAAAGCACAAGTTTAGACTGTAGCTGCGGGCGTTCAGAAATGAGCGCCTATTTTTTATCCAACTTGAAATTTGAGGAGGTGATACCAAAACATGAACACGCAAATCATTGCCATCGCCAACCAGAAAGGCGGCGTCGGCAAAACAACCACCTGCGCCAACTTAGGCATTGGACTGGCACAGGCCGGGAAGAAGGTGTTGTTAGTGGATGCAGACCCCCAAGCAAGTCTCACCGTCAGTCTGGGACACCCCCAGCCGGATAAGCTGCCCTTTACCTTGTCCGACGCAATGGGGCGCCTCCTGATGGATGAACCACTCAAACCCAGCGAGGGCATTCTACACCACCCGGAAGGTGTTGACCTGATGCCTGCCGACATCCAGCTCTCCGGCATGGAAGTTTCCCTGGGGAACGCCATGAGCCGTGAGACCATCCTGCGGCAGTATCTGGACACACTCAAAGGACAGTATTCTCACATCCTGATCGACTGCCAGCCTTCCCTGGGGATGCTCACGGTCAATGCGCTGGCAGCCGCTAACAGGGTCATAATCCCCGTCCAGGCGGAGTACCTGCCTGCCAAGGGCCTGGAACAGCTGCTCCAGACTGTAAACAAGGTGAAGCGGCAAATCAATCCCAAGCTCCAGATCGACGGCATCCTGCTGACGATGGTGGACAGTCGCACCAACTTCGCCAAGGAGATTGCCTCTCTACTGCGGGAAACCTACGGCAGCAAAATCAAGGTGTTCAGCACCGAAATTCCCCATTCGGTCCGAGCCAAAGAAATAAGCGCCGAGGGGAAAAGCATTTTTGCCCACGATCCCGGCGGCAAAGTGGCCGAGGGTTACAAAAATCTGACGAAGGAGGTGTTGAAACTTGAAAAGCAGCGCGAAAAAAAT
>NZ_CALADU010000059.1 GCF_937890665.1 uncultured Subdoligranulum sp. | reverse complement strand
TTGAGGAATACCCTGCATTCGTAGTTGGCGGCGCCTATGTACAGGTAGACCCGCTCCCCCTCCTGCCGGGGAGTGTAATGAAAGGTGCGAGTATAGACGCCTGAACCTTCAAAGTAATAGTATTTTTCCTTTTGCAGGTTCCAGCAGGAGGGGACATCGACGGTTTCCCAGCCGTCCAGGTCACAGTCCACCGGCAGTGCGCGGCCTTGGGCATCGGTATATGCAGCATCAAAGAGCTTTTTGCGCAGAAACGTGTCGAACACATCCACGGTAAACCGCCACTGGCCGTTGAGTGATTCGGCCGGACGGGCCGCCAGCAACGTGTCCGCGCCCACCGGCGGGATCTGGAACGGGGCGTCATAATCAATGTTCAGCAAATGGTCATAATCGACCAGCATCTGTTTCATAACGGTTTTCTCCTTATCGTGTGCCGGATCAGCCCTTGACACTGCCCGCGGCGATACCTTCCATAACTTTGCGCTGGGTCAGCAGGAACACCACGACCACCGGCAGCGAGATCACGGTGGACAGCGCCGCCGTCTGGGACAGGTCTACGCCCAGATCGGAGTTCAAGTTGACCAGCATGGCGGCCAGGTTATAGGTGCTCATATCCTGAGAGAGCATGAGTACCGGCAGCCACAACCCCCAACTGGTAAGGAAAGAGATCAGCGTAGCGGTAGTAAAGACCGGATACATCACCGGCATGGTGATACGGGTAAAGAGGCGGATCTCGGAAGCGCCGTCGATGGTCGCAGCTTCCAGCAGTTCGTAGGGCATAGAGTCAAAGAACTGCTTGAACAGGAAGAAGGGCAGCGCTGCGCCCCAGGCGCCGGTGGAAGAAGCCAGGATAATCCCCAGATAGTTGCCGCTGCCGTACAGGTGGAAGTTCACCACGATCACATACAAGGGGATGAGCAGCAGCACCGCCGGGTACATCAGACTGACCATGAAGGACTTTTCGATGACGCCAAAGAACGGCAGCTTACGATTGCGGTACAGGGCATAGCCGCCCAGCGCGGTGGACAGAACCACCACCAGCGTGGTGCCGACACTGATAATCAGGCTGTTTTTGATATAATGCCAGATGGAATTGCCCGCCAGGGTGGCAATATTCTGATAGCCAGTAAGCACCCATTCCTTGGGCCACAGGGACAATGGGTCCTGTACGATCTCGAGATTGGTCTTGAAAGAGGAGAAGAACATCCACAAAAAGGGATAGATCATCACAAGAGAGATCACGATCAGCACCGCATAGGCCAGGGCCGCGGCAAACTTATTGATTTTCATGTTTTTCCCTCCCAAGGCGCGAGCCCAGCACAGTCAGCACAACGACGAACAGGAACAGGAAGGTAGCGATCGCCGTAGCGGAGCCAAAGTCCATCTTTTCGTATTTGCTGTAGGCGTAGTAGGACAAAAAGTTGGTGGCGTAGTTGGGGCCGCCAAAGGTAATAATACGCGCCACAGTATACGTTTTGAGGAACTGGATCACAGAATACACTGCATTGAGGGTGAACGCCGGTTTGAGCGATGGCAGCGTAATGTAACGGTAAGCCTGCCAGGGGCTGGCGCCATCGATCCAGGCAGCTTCATACATGGTACGGCCGATAAGCTGGTAGTTGGTCAAGAAAATGATGGTATACAGGCCCACATGCTTCCACAATTCCACAAAAGCCAGTACCCCCAGCGCAGTCCCCGGGGAAGTCAGCCAGTCCACCGGCTGCAGCCCCACCAGTTCCAGCAGTTGGTTCATAGCGCCCTGGGAGTTGAAGAACTGCTTCCATACCACCGACCCCACGACGTCCGGTGTGATAAAGGGGATAAAAATGCACAGTTTGAACAGCAGTTTGCCCCGTTTGATGCCCTTGTAGTTCAGCAACTGCGCCAACAGAAGGGCAAACACCATGTTCAGCGGGACCGAAATAACGGTAAACAGTACCGTCACTTTCAGGGAATCCCAAAAATAAGGATCCTTGAATAGGTTCAGATAATTTTCAAGGCCTACAAACACCGGTTCGGTAAAAATGGTATTGGTCTTGAAAAGGGAATAGTAGACGCTGCAGATCATCGGATAGATTCCGAACACCAGCGAAAGTACGGCAAAAATGCCGATAAAAAGATAAAGGATCCAGTTCTTTCTTGCCGCTTTCCAACTTTGCGGGGAAATCAGCCGATGCTTGTTCATAGCCTTCGTGTTCCTCCATTACGGTTTTTTGCGGGATCACAGGGGATACCAAATCAGAGAAGCCGGCTGCGCGCATCTTCTCACGCAGCCGGCCGCCCATTTATTGGTTGCTTGCGATTGCGCTGTTCACATCTTCATGCAGTTTTGTAACAGCCGCGTCGATCTCCTCCGCAGACTGGGCATTCAGGGCGTTGGTCAGGCCCTTTTCATACACTTCGTTGACTGCCGGGCCGTAACTCAACTGAGATACATAGGTATCCACCGAGTAGATGGTCACATTGGGGTCAAAGAAGATCTTCTGGTTGGGGCTGAGCTGGTCCTGGGGCACCACACTGGTATCGATGCAGGAGCCCATCGTTTCAAAGCTGGCCAGTTGGGCCGCTTCGCTCAGAACGTACTGCAGGAAAACCTTGGCGGCCTCTTTGTTGGGGGCGTTCTTGGGAATGACCAGCCCGCGGTCGTCGGTATTCACCAGACCGCCGGTGTCCCCTTCCCGCATGGCAGGCCAGGTGGTCACCACATATTCGCCCACGCCGCTGTCGGCCTTGTCCCAGTTGGCTACGTTCCAGTCGCCCACACGGAACATTCCCACACTGCCGCTCTGGATCTTGGTATACATGGCAGCGAAATCCTCGGTGGTGGCGTCCTTATCCCAGAAAGCATTGTCGCCCGCATAGACATTGAGAATGTCCTTATACAGGTCAGCGTGGTTCTCGATCTGGGATTCCGGCACCGCGTTCAGCCAGATGTCGGAATAGCCGCTACCGCACATAAACAGGTTGAACACCTGCCCCGGATCGGTCCCCAGATGCATCGTAAAGCCGGCCTTACCGGCCGCCTGATACTGCTCACCCAGCGCCAGGAACTTGTCCCAGGTCGACGGCATGGTATCGTCGGTGACTTCCACCCCGGCCACGTCGGTCTTGACGCCCAGACCGGCCAAAGAGCGGCTGACCGGGAATACGATCAGATCCTCACCGGAACTGCACAGTTTGATGTCCCCCTCGGTGACCACATCGGCATTCTCGCAGGAGGCCAGCACATCGTTAAGCGGTTCAAACGCCTGCCCGGACTGCTGGTACAGGCTGAGAAGACGGGATGCGCTGTTAAAGATCAGATCCACACCGCCGATGGTCGTAGCCGCCTGCAGGGCCTTGGTGGTCAGGGTGGCGTTGTCGAACGTGACCGCTTCGATGGAATAGTTGGGGTAATCCTTCTGCATTTCCGCTTCTACCGCTTCGAAGAAGGGCAGGCGGGAATCGTTGCCCTCATACCAGATGGTAATGACCACGGGTTCCCCCGCAGCCGTTTCGCCGGTGCCGGAAGCAGTGGACGAGCCGCTGGAACCGCACGCCGTGCCCAGCGTTCCCATACACATGGCACAGGCAAGAGTCAGAGCAATTTTTTTCATGAATGTCACCTTCCGTTTCTTTGGTTTTTATGATTCCTTTGCCAGCGCCGCCTTGGCGCCGCGAACATCCAGTTCATACAAGCCGCGGAATCCTTCGTGAATAGAGTCGAAGGAAATATGCGTTCCCGCGTGGTTCCAGCGGCAGTGCAGGTCGCTGCGGATATCAAAGTCGCATAATGCCGGGGCATAGACCCGGGCCAATTTCATGCAGCGCCCGCTGGGGATATGGTACAGGTATAGGGTGCGGTATTCCTCCTCATCGGCATAGCCGTCGCCCAGAATGAAGTTCTGGTCCGGGGAGTAAGTGCAGTGAATATCTTCGTGGAATATCTCTGTGGAGTATTCGCGGTACTCCTGGGTACGGTCCTTCAGTTCATACAGTCCCGGACCGTTGCCGCCATCGGCATAGATCAGCAGTGTTTCGCCATCTTTCCAATAATAATGGGACGCGTAGGTGTACGGCCGCAGCAGGTACACATTCCCTTCCAGATCACAAGTACCCAGACCGGTTTTCCACATCTGGCCCGGTGCGGGGAAGTACCGTACCAGGAACAGGAAGCGGTCGGACGTGCGGTTGAAGGTGATGTGGTTGATGACGATTTTAGCTCCTGCCAGTTCCGGCGTAACATTGTACAGAGCCGCCAACTGCCGGTAGTTCAGCAACGGACGCATTGCACCAGTCTGGAAATCCAATAGCGTGACGCCGTCCTGCTCCGGTGCGGGCTGGTCGTAGTAGGGGTCCCGGCGGTTGCAGTACCCATATCCGGGGCGGAAGTCGTAGATGCGGTTGAAATTTACCGAAAGCCCCCAATGCCCATCCGGGGAAACATTGGCTACCGGGCAACCATAGCGGCGCTGCTCACCAGTACGCCAGTTGTGTACTACGCAGCCGTAACGTCCGTTTTCCCATACATTATACACAACCGTATCCTTTTGTCCAGGAAACCACTGGAGCATGGACCCTTGTTGAAAGTTCCATGCCAGTGTCTTGGCGATGGGATGGAAGGCGCCGCTATTCAGATCAAAAACGCCCATCTCATTCACATCACCATCCCGGGGCAATCGGTCCATAAAGGGGACCCGGTTGCACAAATGCAAAGAATCATCGGCAGAATACGCCGGATTGTCATAATACCCGAAAAAGTAGTGATATCCATCTTTCGCGGGGGAGATCCTGCGCAATCCCTGCGCGTAATCGCTCAAAAATCCTGGCGGGACTTCCTTTTTCATTTGTAATCTTTACCCCTTTCCGCACTTTAAGACATCAGCGCAAGTTGTGTACATTTTGCACAATATTTTTTTGCGTTGACGATTTTTTCTGTTTGAACTATATTTAATATAACGGACGAAAGACTGTAATACAATCTACATTCGGACCAGAAAATTGTAAAATCAGACCATGCCCTTCCTGGCCTATTCGTTATAAAAGGAGCCTGCCATGCCGGACTATTATCTTCGCAACGAAATGATGACCCAGCTTCCCGCCCCGTACCGTATTCTGCACATCCTGCAGCGTTCGGCTGGATTCGACATGGAATTGCACAGCCATCCCTTTTACCATGTCAACTTCATCACCGCCGGCACGCTGCTCGTCCAATACCAGGACCGGCAGTATCAAGTCCACGAGGGGCAGGCCGTCATCCTGCCGCCGGACATCCCGCACGCCCTCTCCTCGCCGGAAGGATACTGCCAGATCGGCATCGACATCCTGAACCAGCCGGATAGCCGTGGTATTTTTGAACTGTTCCGCAATACTTACCCTGAAGGCTTCGCGATCGTTTCGATGGTGCAGTTTCCCTATACATTCGAGTATCTGTTCAAGGCCATCCGCAATCTGACCAAACTCAACACCCTAATGTTATTCAACGCCTCGGAAGCGTTCATCCTGAAGCTCATCGACGAAGGTTTTCTCGGCCACAACGATTCTTTCCGGGAAAAATTTTTGGATATGTTTTCTGACGGGAAAGGGTACGACCTGACTTTGGATCAGATGTGCAAAAAGATGAATTTGAGCAAAACGCATCTGGAACGGATGGTGCGTACCGAGTTTGAATGTGGCGCAGTGGAATATTGTCAGAAGATCAAACTGAATAAAGCCTGCCTGCTGCTGCAGAACACCGACCTCCCCATTCGCCAGATTGCGGAACTGTTGAACTTTTATGACGAAAGCCATTTCTGTTCTTTTTTCAAAAGGCGGATGCAAGTCACCCCGAACCACTATCGCAATGAAACACGGCATATCGTGTGACCACTTTCGAGGTCGAACTTCTTCTGGTGCCCGGATATACTTTCTCAAATTTTTTGCCGGTTTTGCGTTCCGCGCCCCACGGCGGGCGGGACGCACAATGCCCCCGGCGGGCGC
>NZ_CALADU010000058.1 GCF_937890665.1 uncultured Subdoligranulum sp. | reverse complement strand
GGCCCTGATCCACGGCAGCGATGGAAGAACCGTTGCCCAGATGGCAGGTGATGAGCTTCAGGCGCTCAATGGGCTCCTCCAAAAATTCGGCAGCACGATGGCTGACGTACTTGTGGCTGGTACCATGGAAGCCATAGCGGCGCACACCGTACTTTTCGTAGTACTCGTAGGGGATGGCATACATGTAGGCCTTGGGAGGCATGGTGGAATGGAATGCCGTGTCGAAGACTGCGATGTTGGGCTTGTCTTCGCCAAACACTTTGTAGGAGGCCTCAATACCCAGAATTGCGGCGGGGTTGTGCAGCGGAGCAAGGGGAGAAAGATCGCGGATCGCCGTAATGACCTCGGGGGTGATCAGGCAGCTCTTCTTGAACTTCTCGCCGCCGTGTACCACACGGTGACCGATGGCATCAATTTCGCTCACGTGCTCAATGACCTTGCCCTCGCCGGTAGTCATCTTTTTGACCACTTCACCGAACGCTTCGGTGTGGGTGGGGAAGATGGCAGGCGTAGTGGCCTTGTGGCCATTGGCCTCGTGGGTGATCATGCTGCTCTCCATGCCAATGCGCTCGCACAGGCCTTTGCAAAGTACCTTCTCGCCGTCCATGTCGATGAGCTGGTACTTCAGGCTCGAAGAACCGCAGTTGATAACCAGAATTTTCATGGGGTTTCCTCCTTCAATACTCTATGGGCATAAATCGCCCTTTTCTAAATGCTAAAATTATTATATAATGGGGTCACTGAATTTTCAAGAACAATAAACGCAAGATAGAACAATTTTTGCATAGTAGGAGCCTTCCATGGATTTTGTAGGCATCATCACCGAGTATGACCCTTTTCATAACGGCCATGCGGCCCAACTGACGGCGGTGCGGCAGGCGGGAGCCCAGTGCATCGCCGTCTGCATGAGCGCGGGGGCGGTACAGCGGGGCGGCGTTCCAATTCTGCCGGAGACAGTGCGCGTACAGGCTGCTTTGGCGGCAGGGGCAGATCTGGTGGTGGCTCTGCCGGCACCTTATGCTTGTACAACGGCAGAGCAGTTCGCGGCAGCCGGTGTGTCGATTTTGGCTGCGATACGCTGGCTTTTGGAGCGGAAACACCTGATGCGGTCCGTTTGCTGGAGGCTGCACAACTGCTGCAGGGAACAAAAATTCAGGCGTTGATCCGTGAAAAACTGGCGGATGGAGTGACCTATGCAGTGGCGCGTGCGCAAGCGGCCGCCCAACTGGCTCCTGAAACGGAAGAACTTTTGCGCAGTCCAAACAACATTCTGGGGGTTGAATATTGCAAGGCTATTTTGCGGCAAAAGGCGGATTTACAGCCTTTCCCGCTGCCGCGGTGGGGAGCGGCACATGGCGGCGAGGCGGGGATGCACAACGGAATCCCTATGGCCAGTGCCAGTGATCTGCGCAGCCGTCCGTTGGCAGAATGGCGGCCTTTTGTGCCGCAGGCTGCGATGGAGCTGTACCAGTGCGCCGCGCAGCAAGGGCAGCTTCTGGATCCCGCTAAACTAGAAACAGCGCTTTTGACACTGCTGCGCGCCATGCCAGAAGAAAAATTCGCGCAGATTCGTGGAATCAGCGAGGGGCTGGAACACCGCTTGGCGGCAGCGGTACGAGGGGCACAAGGGTTGGAGGACCTGTATACCCGGCTGAAAACCAAACGCTATCCCCATGCCAGACTGCGCCGCCTTGTACTGGATGCAGCGCTGGGAATGCCCTCGACCTTGCCGGACCCGCCCTTTTTGCTGGTACTGGGGGCTAAAAAAGAGGCGCTGCCGCGTCTAAAATCGGCCAGTCTCCCGGCGGGGACTTCTTTGGCGGACTTGATGCGCAGCGGTCCATCGGCACAAAAAGTCGGTGAGTTGCACAGCCGTGCTGTGGATTTTTCGTCACTTTGTAGAGAAAAAATTTCTCCCATGGGTCTTGCCCTTACGACCAAACTGGTGGTACTATAATATGGAGAAAAAATGCGTAAAAAAGCAACTTTGTTGCATTTTTAACGCGCAAAATCGGTACGAATAAAGGAGAAGTATATGGCACTGCATGTAATGGACGAAGCAAATCATTGTTTGGGCTGTAAAAATCCGCGCTGCCAGCAGGGATGTCCTATCCATACCAACATCCCGGAAGTTATCCGATTGCTGAAAGAAAACAAGCTCAACGAAGCGGGCAAGATGTTGTTTGAGAACAATCCGCTGACGACAGTTTGTTCTTTGGTCTGCAATCATGAGAATCAGTGCGAAGGCCATTGCGTGCAGGGAATCAAGGGGGCGCCGGTCCACTTTTCGGTCATTGAGAACTATATTTCTTCTACCTATGCCAGCCAAATGACCCATGGTCCGGCTACGCCCAACGGCAAAAAAGCGGCGATCGTGGGTTCCGGCCCGGCAGGCCTGACCATTGCGGTTATCTTGGCCCGGTACGGCTACGATGTGACCATTTTTGAAAGCCACGACAAGATCGGCGGTGTGCTGCGCTACGGTATCCCGGAATTTCGTCTGCCCAAATCGGTGCTGGACGATTTTGAATACCGTCACCTGCGCTTGAAAGACATCAAGGTGCGCCCCAATACCGACGTAGGCAAGGCTCTGCGCGTGGAAGACCTCTTCCGGGATGGATACAAGGCGGTCTTTATTGGAACGGGCGTGTGGCGCCCCAACGCGCTGCATATTAAGGGCGAAAGTCTGGGTCATGTACATTTTGCCATCAATTACCTGCAAAACCCGGATGTCTATCATCTGGGTAATCGCCTGATCGTCATTGGCGCCGGCAATGCGGCAATGGATGTTTGCCGTACAGCATTGCGCAATGGGACTCGGCATGTGGAGTGCTTCTCGCTGTCCCAAAAGATTGCCGCCAGTGACTACGAATCCAGCTACGCCAAGCTGGAGGGCGTGAAATTCCATTACAATAAAAAGCCTAAGGAAATTACCGAGCGCGGCGTAGTGTTCTGCGATTTGCTGGAGGCGGAAGACGGTACGCTGACGGAAATTCCGGGCAGTGAAAAGCTCTATCCCGCGGACAGCGTCATCGTTTCCATCAGTCAGGGACCATGTACGACCATCACCGAGGATGAGAAGGAGCTCAAGACCAACGAGCGGGGTCTGTTTGTTACCGACGAAGTGGGCCGCACCAATGTGCCCGGCATCTTCGCCAGCGGCGACGCCGTAAAGGGCGCCCGGACGGTCGTGGAGGCAGTGGCGTATAGCAAGAAGGTGGCTGAAGCCATGCATGAATACATGCAGACTCTGCCGGCGGATGGGCCCGACGAGTATGCCGACGTTCCGGTGGAAACCTACGATGACGGAAACTGACCCGCTTGGTTTGTTGTGAGCGGAACCTGTTGCTTTACAAAGGAAACAGACCTATGATTTATACCGTTACTTTAAATCCGGCTATTGACTATGTGGTACGGCTGGCGACACCAATGCAAGCAGGTGCGGTTAACCGCGCTGCGGGTGAGGATTATGTTTTGGGCGGTAAGGGCATCAACGTTTCCGGCGTACTTGCTGAACTGGGCTGCCCCAGTGTGGCACTGGGGTTTGTAGCAGGCCAAACCGGTGTATGGCTGGAAGCGGGGCTTCGCGCGCAAGGGCTACAGACCGACTTTGTTCATCTGGCCCAAGGCATGACGCGGATCAACGTTAAGGTCAAAGATGGGCAAGAAACGGAACTCAACGGGATAGGACCGGTGATTCCAGACGAGGCGATGCAGGCGCTGCAGCAAAAATTGGCGGCGCTGCAGTCGCAGGACGTGCTGGTGCTGGCGGGCAGTGTGCCGGCCAGCTTGCCCGGCAATACTTACGAGGTCCTTTTGTCCGGTCTGCGGAATAAGCAGGTGCGAACAGTGGTGGATGCTTCAGGGGCTTTGCTCGCAAAGGTGTTGCCCCTTACTCCGTTTTTGATAAAACCCAATCGGGAGGAACTGGCCGAACTGGTGGGGCGCGTATTGCCTGATGAAGAGGCGGTGGCACAGGCTGCGCGGGAATTGCAGCAGCAGGGAGCCCGGAACGTACTGGTCAGTATGGCAGGGGATGGTGCGCTGCTGTTGGATGAAACAGGAGCGCTGCACCGGAGCGCTGCCCCCCAAGGCAAGGTGGTCAATAGCGTGGGTGCAGGCGACAGCATGCTGGCGGGCTTTGTGGCAGGGTTTCTGCAGACGGACTCTTACCAAGAAGCGCTGCGGCTGGGCACAGCTTGCGGCAGCGCAACCGCATTCAGCTTGGGGCTGGCACGCAAGGCTCAAATTGATGCGCTGTTGGCACAGCTATGATGAGAACCCCGGCGGGGCTTGTCCCCGTCGGGGTTCTGTGTTATGATGAAGCCAAACAAAGGAAGAGGGAGAGAGGGAGGCAGTATGCAGAATCGATACCCGGCACCGGGGGCGGAGATCCCGCTGCAAGGCGCTGTGAATTTTCGGGAGTTGGGGGGATACCCCACGGCAGATGGCCGCCATGTTCGCTATGGGCTGCTGTATCGCGGCGGCAACTTGGACACCTTGCAAAGTGCGCAGGACCAAGCGGTGGTGCAAAGCTGGCAGTTACAGACCATTTTGGACTTGCGCAGCGAAGGGGAATGTGCCCAGCACCCTGACCCGGCCATCTCTGGAGTGGAGTATCAGCGGGTATGCGCGATGCGAATGACCGATGGTTCCGAGATGGATTTCTCTTCCTCAGGGATCGAACGGTTGGCGGCCGAGAAAGCAGCCTTTGAAAAAAAGGCGGGGCATCCGGTACACGATTTTTATTGGTTCAGTGCTCTGTACCGGCAGATGCCGTTTGGCAATCCGGCGTATCAGCGGCTGTTTGCTCTGCTGGAACAACGCAAGGTGCCGATTCTGTTCCATTGCAGCTGTGGGAAGGACCGTCCCGGTATCGCTGCGATGCTGATTCTGTTGGCACTGGGAGCCAGTAAGCAGACAGCACTGGCTGATTATATGCTGACCAATACCTACCGGCGTGCCATTATAGAAGCCTCGCTGCAGGGCAAGTCTCCGCAGGAACGGGAGCTGCTGCTTTCAGTGGAGGGGGTCAACGAGCAGATGGGAGCCGGTGCCATCGAGGAAATTCTGGAACGGTACGATAGCTATGAAGCCTACTTTGCGGCAGAGTACGGTTTGAATGCCCACCGCCTGCAAGCCCTTCGAGATTTCTATTTGGAATAAACAACAACCGCGCTGCCCATGGCAGCGCGGTTGCCTTTCGTATTCTTGTTCAGGGGAAAATCAGCCCAAGCTGATGCCCATAGCCCGGGCTACGTTGAGCATTTCGCAGTCACCGGGAACACCACGAGTCTTGCCGGCAATATCGGCGAGAGGGTTGGCGGTTACATGGCTGTTGACCATGGCTACCGTAACGCCGTAATGCTCGTCCGCTACCAGACTGGCGGCATACGAACCGAACTGGGTGGCCAGTACGCGGTCGTATGCGCTGGGGCTGCCGCCGCGCTGCATGTGGCCCGGTACACAGATACGGGTCTCGGCGCCGGTCAGTTCTTCGATCTGATGGGCGATCCGGGCAGTCGCAGTGGTATAACCGGCCTGCGCACGCTGGGCGGTCCATTCTTTCCGTTTCATCTTAGCTTCTTCTACCGAGAAAGCACCTTCGGCCACGGCCAAAATCGAGAAGTTCTTGCCGGCTTTGGCACGGCTTTCCACCGCAGCAGCGACCTTCTTGATGTCATAGGGCATTTCGGGAATCAGGATGATGTCGGCGCCGCCGGCAATACCGGAATACAGCGTCAGCCAACCGGCCTTGTTGCCCATGATCTCGATACACATCACGCGGCTGTGGCTGCCGGCCGTGGTATGGATACGGTCGATGACCTCTGTGGCAATATCCACGGCTGTGTGGAAACCGAAGGTTACATCGGTACCATAGATATCGTTGTCGATGGTTTTGGGCAGGCCAATGACGTTCAAGCCTTCTTGGCTGAGCAGGTTGGCGGTTTTGTGGGTGCCGTTGCCGCCCAAACAAAGCAGGCAATCCAATTTGGCGGCGCGGTAGTTTTTCTTCATGGCCGCGACTTTGTCGACCTTGTCATCTTCTACGACACGCATCTTTTTAAAGGGCGTGCGTTTGGTGCCAAGGATGGTGCCGCCCACGGTCAAAATGCCGGAAAACTCGTACGGAGCCATCTCGCGGTAATTGCCGTTGATTAAGCCGTCATAGCCGTTCAGAATACCGACCAGCTCCACCTTATCGCCCATACGATTGTAAAGCGCTTTAGCCACGCCACGGATGGTGGCGTTCAGGCCGGGGCAGTCGCCGCCGGATGTCAGGATGCCAACACGAATTGCCATATGATTACCTCCCATGTGCCGCGTCAAACGCGGTTTATGCATGACAAAATCATGCAATCTACTATAAATGTACGACAGTGAGGGCGGCTTGTCAACCCTCGGACAGAAAAACAAACGTTGCTGCGATGGTTGCAAAAAGATGAAAAAATCGCAAAAAAACTGTTGACAAACGCACGCACAGCGGCTATAATAGTTAAGCGTTGAGGGCAGACGCCCGACACGACATCCGATGGGGATTCGCATAATGGTAGTGCAGCGGACTCTGACTCCGCCCGTGGGAGT
>NZ_CALADU010000057.1 GCF_937890665.1 uncultured Subdoligranulum sp. | reverse complement strand
ACCGCGTCGTCGATGAGGGTGTAGAAATACTCGATGCCCAGCGCCTCGAACTTTTCTTTGTACTCGGAGTCGTAGATCTCTTGGAAGATGTCCTTGAAGGTGTGGTCGTACTGCTTGGAGATGGTGTCCTTGGTGGAGAACCACAGGTCCTGCTTGGTGTCCACCGCGAACTGGAAGCAGGAACGGGCAAAGCTGGCAATGGAGCTGTCCTTGTTGAACTGGCCCTGCAGGACGCCGGCGCCGTCAAACTCGTTGATGGTCTCCCGGAAGGTGGTGCCGTCGGCGCCGGTGAAGAGCAGTTCCGCCTTGCCGGGGCCGGGGACCCGATACTCGGTGGCACGGTAGACGTCACCGAAGGCGTGACGGGCAATGGTGATGGGCTGCTGCCAGGTACGCACCACCGGCGAAATGCCCTTGACCATGATGGGGGCCCGGAACACCGTGCCGTCCAAAATGGCGCGGATGGTGCCGTTGGGACTCTTCCACATCTGGGTCAGGTTGTACTCCTGCACCCGCTGGGCGTTGGGGGTGATGGTGGCGCACTTGACCGCCACGCCGTACTTTTTGTTGGCGTTGGCGGCGTCGATGGTCACCTGATCCTTGGTCTCTTCCCGGTGGACAAGGCCCAGATCGTAGTACTCGGTCTTCAAGTCCACAAAGGGCAGAAGCACTTCGTCCTTGATCTGTTTCCACAGGATGCGGGTCATCTCGTCGCCGTCCATCTCCACCAACGGCGTGGTCATCTTGATCTTTTCCATGGCACTTTCCTCATTTCTATCGACCCCGACAGGCCGTTATTTTTTCGATACATTTTATTATAATGCCTGCCGCCCGATTGCGCAAGCGGCAAACCGACCACAATCTCTCGGGGCTGCCTTGCATCCCGGGCGGCGGGGTGGTATACTCACCCTATTCTCAACAGGCAGGTGAAACGCTATGCAATATCCTTCTGTGGTCGAGGCCCGGTTCGTGTCCCGTCCCAACCGGTTTGTGGCACAGGTGCTGCTGGACGGCACCACCCAGACCGTCCATGTCAAAAACACCGGCCGCTGCCGGGAACTGCTGGTGCCCGGTACGCCCGTCTACCTTACCCCGGCCCAGAACCCGCTGCGCAAAAACCCCTACGACCTGATCGCGGTACAAAAAGGACCGCTGCTCGTCAATCTGGATGCCCAAGCCCCCAATGTGGTCTTTGGGGAATGGGCCCGGGCGGGGCAGTTTCGCCCGGGGCTGCGGCTGCTCCGGCCCGAGACGGTCTGGGGCAATTCCCGGTTTGACTTTTACTGGGAGGATGAGGCGGGCCGCAAAGGCTTTGTGGAAGTCAAGGGCGTCACGCTGGAGGAAAACGGCCACGCCCGTTTCCCCGACGCGCCCACCCTGCGGGGCGTCAAGCATCTGGAAGAATTGACCCACTGCCGGGCCGAAGGCTACGAGGCGGCGGTCTGCTTTGTGCTGCAGATGAGCGGCATGGTGGATTTTGCCCCCAACGATGCCACCCACCCGGCCTTTGGCGATGCGCTGCGCCGGGCGGCGGCCGGGGGTGTGACGGTGCTGGCCATGGACTGTGCGGTGACGCCGGACAGTTTGCAGCTCCGTCGTCCCGTGCCGGTCAAGCTGTAAAACAGGACAAAATAAATGTCCCCCAGTGTTGCCAGAGAATATCTATTGTTTGCCCCGGGGCCTGGACAGCCGGGCCGGATCGTGGTATAATACAAAGCAGGAACCATACAACGAACAAGGAGTGCCGGTATGCCGACTTTTGTAGATATGTTTGCGGGGGCAGGGGGCTTCAGTGAAGGCTTTTTGCAGGCGGAATGGCAGGGGCAGCAGTTTGATTTTCTGTTGGCCAGCGACATCAATCCCACCTGTGAAGTGACCCACCGGATGCGCTACAACGAACAGTTGGGACTGGACACGGAATTTTTGACCAAGGACATCACCGAACCGGATTTTGTGGAACAGTTGGAGGAAAAGATCTACCGTAAGTTCGGCCCGGTAGAGGTGGATGTGCTCACCGGCGGGCCGCCCTGCCAGTCCTTCAGTTTGGCGGGGGAGCGGCGCAAAAACGACAAAAAAGATGATCTTTTCGCCTACTATCTCAAGGTCATTGAGGCCTTACGCCCCAAGTACTTCGTCATGGAGAACGTGGCCGGTATTTTGACAAAAGATAAGGGCAAGATCCGGGACCGCATCCTGCGGGAGATCCGCAATATGGTGGATTATGACGCGCTGCAAAGCTTCACCGACCGATGCCGCAAAATCTCCAGCCCCAAATGGAGCGAGTGGGACATCAGCCTGCGGGTATTGCAGATCTGGCAGGAGGAACACCGTCTGGCGGAGCAGCGCCGGGGAGATTATTTACAGGTTTGCCGACAGGTAGAGGGGCTGTCCCTTACGGATTCCCAGCAGGTGTTTGTCAAGACTTCGCTGCTGGCCAACAAAAACGAGATTCCCAACCCGGCCTTGGAAGCGCTGTGCAATGAATTGTCCGCCTATTTTGTGGAAGCCTACCGCAACAATCGGGAGATCCCCGAGGATGACCGCAATGTGATCCGGCAGGCGTTGGCGCTCATTGCCCACCAGACCGACATCACCCATTGCCGGGAGACCGTCAAGCGGGAGATCAACACGGCCCAGTTGAAGCGCAGCATCTACAAGGAACAATTTGACCGCATCACCGATTATCTCTCTCTGCCCGAGATCGTAGAGATTGCCGATGACCAGTGCGCTGATCTGATTCGGCGGGGCACCCATGCCCGGGCGGTGGAAGCCACGCAGGTGGTACGCCGCACGCTGGAAATTTTGTTCGAAGGCGCCTACGCCACGGTGGAGCGGGTGTTGGCACTGGCCGAAGGAATGGGCGTATCGCGGCAGACCTTGGCGCCGCTGGCCCAAAAAGTGCCGCTCTACCGGGTGGAGGCTCCCATCACGCTGTTGGCGTCGGACTACGGTGTGCCCCAAAACCGGATCCGGGTGGTGTTTATCGGCTGCCGCAACGACCAGCCGCTGATCACCCAGATCCCCGCCACTGTCACCGAAGCGGAAAAAGTTACGGTGGCGGAAGCCATCGGCGATTTGAACTTCATTTCCATCGGGGGGCATCCTTTGGACTACAGCGAGGATTTTGCCCGGCAGTTTGCGGCCACCGAGGCCGGGCAGCGGCTGCGCACGGTGGAAGGTGTCCCGGCGGCCCGAGCGGCGGGGAAACCCTGCCACACCTACGCCCAGTGGAGCCGTATGGGACGATTGAATCCCCAGCGATTCCCCCAGCTGCAGCAGACCCGGCCCGTCTACACGCCGGCCAGCAGTTGGGAGGAAGTTCCCAACCGTCCCAAGGTGCCAGCGGAACTGCACAACCACGAGTCTTCCCATCACAACGAGGATGTGCAGGCCCGATACGCCATGATGCGGAAGTACGGCGACTACCAGACCGCCCGGGATTCGGAGCAGAACAATCCGCTGATGGAAACCAAAAAGCGGAACTACACGGTACTGCGCGCCGACGGCCAAAGCACCACCATCACCACCATGCCGGACGACTTTGTCCACTACGGGGCCAACCGGTCGTTGACCGTGCGGGAGATGGCACGGCTGCAATCCTTTGACGACAGCTTTGTATTTCAGGGCAAGCGGGCCACCGGCGGGGACAAGCGCAAAAACGAAACCCCCCAGTTCACGCAGGTGGGCAACGCGGTGCCGCCCTTGATGGCCCACGCCATCGCGCTGGAAATTTTGCGCCATATTCGATAACAACTTTTACGATAAAAAGCGGCTGCCCGTGGCAACACGGGCAGCCGCTTTTGGCGGTTATAGACCGAAATAGGCGTAGGTGGTGGAGAGCGCAGGCAGCGCAGCCTGCAAGGTGGTCAGATGACTGTGGACGCTGCCGGTGCTTAGATTGCGCTGGAGCATCTCTTTGACTGAATTGGCAACACCGATCAAGGAGGGCATCCCCCAATAGTTGCCGCCCGAAAGATTGCGCACCCGCAGAACCGCCACCGATTTGGGGGTGAAATGGGCGGGGGCCACGGTGGGCACGGTGACGAAGGCATAGGTAAAGCGCTTAGCGTTGACGATGGCATAGCCATTTTGTCCCACCGTGATGCCGGAACGGAAGTTGGTGGCGGAATACACGGCGTCCCACAGCATGGGGATCTGGGCGTTGTCGTTCCAGTTGGTTTTGCATTGGATGATGTGGATCTCGATCTCCTCGAAATCTCGCTGGCACAGCGCTTCCAAAACGGGGGAGATGTTGTAAGCAGAGTAAGGAGTTTTATAGGGTTTGATGGGCTTTCCCTCGGTATCTTGCATCGCGATGGTATCTTTGTCGCAGCAATATTCCGGTTTGTCGGGAAAGGTCAGTGCAATCAGATCGGATTCGGTGTTGGTGGGGAATGTGTTGTAATTTACTGTGATCGCATCGGCGATGCAGCGGGGAATCAGCTTGGCGTTGTGTTTGATGATCACAGTACGCCGCCCGATGCAGCATAGGTTTAAGTACCAACAGACCAACGCTTCCCAATAAGTTCCGCTGGAAGAAACCGCGCTTTGGTTCCGCGCATTTTGCGGTTGCGAAGGTTTAGAGGTGGAGAAGATATCCTTGAGATGGTCCCCCAAATCAAATAGCTGCCGCGCCGTGGGGGTGGGGGCCAAGCGACGGATTTCGGTGCGCCAGAGCGGCCAAACCTTAGGCAAACCACCAGTCTGCAACAACGGTGTGACCGCTTGTTGACGGAAATATTCCACGATGCTTTCGGACATGGGTGCCCTCCTTTTATCAAAACGGAGAAGAGTTAGTTGCATTATACCACATTTTGTTGAAAAAAGGGATACCATTTATCGGCTACTCAAATTTTTTGAAAAAGAAACGGCCCACCCTCTCGCATTGTCAACCGATGCTGGATGCGCTATACTATCAAAAGAAAAAGAACATGTTCTCTCGCTGTGCACCATCTAGTGAAGGCATGATCAGATAGGAGCCGTGTTATGGAATCCCAGCACAAAGCGGCACTGGCGGCGGTGTTGGCGGCGGCGTTTTACGCCCTCAACGCGCCGCTTTCTAAATTTCTATTGGAGCAGGTAGGGCCAACCATGATGGCGGCGCTGCTCTATCTGGGCGCAGGAGGCGGCATGGTGATTGTACGGTTGGTGCAGCGTCGTGCTGGCTATACGCCCCACGAAGCACCTCTGGCTCGTCAGGATCTTCCCTACACGGTGGGTATGGTGGCGTTGGATATTGCGGCGCCCATCTTTCTGATGATCGGTCTGACCAAGACCACGGCGGCCAATGCTTCGCTGCTCAACAATTTTGAGATCGTGGCCACCGCGCTAATTGCGCTGCTGCTTTTTGGAGAGAAGATCTCCCGGAGGTTGTGGGGCGCCATTGGGTTGGTAACGGCATCCAGCATTGTGTTGTCGGTGGAGGATCGCACCAGTTTTTCTTTCTCGGTGGGGTCGCTGTTTATACTGTTGGCTTGCACCTGCTGGGGATTGGAAAACAACTGTACACGCAGCATCTCTCACAAGGACCCGCTGCAAATCGTGGTGGTCAAAGGCTTCGGATCAGGTGGCGGGTCGCTGGTCATCGCGCTGTGCCGCGGCGAGGTCCTGCCCACACTGCCCTGCGCCGCAGGTACTTTGTTATTAGGATTCGTGGCTTACGGACTTAGCATCTGCTTTTACATTTATGCCCAGCGGGGACTGGGAGCCGCAAAAACCAGTGCCTATTATGCGCTGGCTCCCTTTCTTGGTGCAGGACTGTCGCTGCTGCTCTTTCAACAATGGCCACAGCAAACCTTTGTAATCGCCCTTCTGCTGATGGCTGCCGGTACATGGCTGGCTTCTGCCGACGGGGAATAAAGAAAACAAAAGGCACCGCGCCGTTGCGAAAAATCGCAGCGATGCGGTGCTTTTCTGGTAAGAAGTCTTGGCAGAGGGCGCTTGGTTTAGCGGGGCGGCTGCAGTTGTGCCAGTTTGTGCCGTATACGGCCCGGCAGGGCACGCAGCCACAGGGCCCAATGGTGACGGCGGACCCGACGCAGGTCCTGCCGGTACTGGGCGCCGGTACAGGAAACATAGTGCTCCCGCTCATCGGGGTAATACCCCACCATTACGCCCAGAACCCACTCTTGCGGGACCCGTTCCTGCTGGAGCCGGTTGTCGCCCCGAATCCGGTACGCATCGCGCTCCACCCGGATGATCCGGTGCAGCACATACTCGCCGGAGGGACGCCGGTAGAGGGCTACCGTGCCGGGGGACAGTGGATGTACGGCCGGCTCGATGACGACGGTGCTTTGGCGGTTATGCAGCAGCGGCTCCATGCTGTCACCCACGGTGGCAAAAAAGCCGCGCCCTTGGGTTGTCAGTACTTGTTCGATCGTCTGTGTCATCTCAATACCATACCGGGAAAACCCGGCTCCAAAACTCTGTATGGATTTCAGCGGACGGCAGGTTTCGCCGTGCCGTTATCGCTCGGACGGGGAAGAAAACAGGCAGGTGTTTCCTTTCGGCGGGGGAGCGCCCCGCATCGTCTTGTAGGAGAGCTGCATCGCTTCCGGCTCCCGGTTGCATTGCAGCAGATAGAAGGGGAGAGTCGTCACCATCCGCTCCAGCAGCGTCCAGAAGCGAGCCAACAGGGTGGGATCTTTGGGCAGCAGCAGTTGGGGGAAGAGGTGGGGGATCAACTCTTCCGAGGTCAAAAGCCGAATTTGGTTGTGGGGACTTTGCTCCAGAAAGCACACCGCTTGTACAGGGCAGCAGGCATTCGTCCCCAGATTTTCTTTGCCTTGCCAGGGGGTGCCGTAGGCATACAACTGTTCCCCTTGAAAGCGGAATACCGGTTTGTCGCCGTTGATGACCTGTGCCCGGTCCCCGAAGTGCTCCAGCCAGAGGCGAAGATGGGTGGTTTTGCCCACCCCGCTGGGCGCAGAAAAGACGTAGGCGGCGCCATCCACGGCTACCACGGCGGCATGCATCAAAAAGGCGTCGTACAGGGGCAGTTGCAGGCAAAGCGCCCGGTAAAGGCAAAGGCTCTCACAGTAGGCAAGGGAATACCGCGGGTCGGCGTTTTGCTGGCGCAGCAGATCCTGTTGGGTGGCGTGTACCGTAAAAAGCGGCGGGGTGTCGGTTTCGTATCCATGGCAGAGCTGCTGCACATAAGGGTAACGATTGTCCATCCCGATGGACAACCCGGCAATCTGGATGCAGAACATGACAAACTCCTTTTTGGTCCGGCATCACCGCTTGGCGGCGGTGGCGCGGCGCTGGGCCAATACCCGGTTGGGATAAAGAAAAAACAACGGCCAGCGAAGTTTTTCTGTCACCCATGCGGCAAAGATCGGCCCGGCAAAACTGAAAAACAGCCCGGCGAGCAGATGCACGGGGACCTGATGAATCCCCAAACGGTTCAACAGGACACGCAGCGGTGCGGCACAGAGGGTGTGCATCAAATAGATCGGCAGGGTATAGCGGGCCAGCAGCCCCCAAAATCGATTTTGGGGGTGGGTGTGGTAGTAGCCGGCCATGGGCAGCAGGACCATGGCAATGCCCAGCAGGCAGAGCAGCGGTGCCCACAGCGACCCGCCCATTCCGGTTTGGTATCGCACCACGCTCAGGGCCAGAAAGACGGCGGCAGCCCCGCCACTGAGCAGCCCATACCGTGCAGGCGGCGCGAAGCCGGGACGGCAGCGGCGGGCCAGCAGCATCCCCAGCACAAACCATACGGCGTGGTCGGTCAGGTAGGTCAACGCCGGAAGGGGAAAGGACAACCACAGCCCCGCCGCTTTCAGCGCCACGGCCGCTGCTGTGTAGAAGGCGGCCATTCGGCGGGTCTGGAAGGTGGGGACCAGACAGAATAGGAAAAACAAAGCGTAAAGATACCAATACGGTGAGGCTGGGTGTACCAGCAGGGTGTCAAGCAATCCTCCGGCGGCATCGTTGACGGCATCGGCAAAGAGGGTTTTCAGCAGCCAAGTCAGGCAGGAAAAGGTTAGGTAGGGCACCCCCAGTGCCAGCGCTTTTTTGGCAAGATTGCGGCGCCACGCGGCAGGGCTGTCCACGCAGGCGGTGCGCTGGTACAGGTAGCCGGAACAGAAAAAGAAGAGCGGCACATGAAAGTAGTAGATGGCCTCATCGAACCAGCCCAGCAGTGCGCTCTGGGGCAAAAGGTTTGCCTTGGTCATGCTCTGGAAAAAATGCCCCAGCACCACCAGAATACAGGCAACGCTTTTGCTGTTGTCGATCCAGATTTCCCGTTTTGTCTGCATATAACCTCCTGCGGTACCCGGGGCTACCGCCGTTCCCATCGTTTCAGCCGCCGCAGTATGGCGGCCCGGTAACGCCGGACCAGATAGGACCAGCGCAGCCCGTCGGGACGCAGCCTCTGCAAAAAGGCTTCATCCACCGGCTGGATGGGCAGAAATTCATCCGGCACGATCAAATACGCTTCGGCCTGCCACAGCGCCGGCGGGCAGGTCATGGCCCGCTTTTGAAAATGGGTGTACAGCACCGGCGCTGTATAAAGGGCACCGTACAGCAGGCAGTGGCGCAGCAGTTGGTCACCCTTCTTCTCGTAGCAGAGGTGCGCCATAGCGTTGTAAGGTTCGTTGCGGCGCAGTTGCACCGGCCAAAAGGCGCGGCGCGTCACGTCAATGTCGTCAAAATCATAGGCATCGTACAGGGGATACCCGGCCCGCAGGCAAAGGCCATTGATGCCGCCGCCCCGCCCCCATTCGTCAAAGCAGCTAAGCTCCCCGGCGGTAAAGGCATACCGGGAGAGCGCCTGTGCGGTTTCGCCGGTGCGGTAGAGGGCGTTCATGGCGGGGGTATTGAGGTAGAGGGTCATATGGCCGTGGGAATAGATCTTGTCGTACCGGGTCAGGATGTCCTCGGTGACAAAATGGCGCACATTTCCCAAAATCAGGTCGCAGTCGATATGTCCCCAAAAGTCGTAGGGGGCCAGCTCTGCGGCAAAAACTTCCCCAAACGCGGGCTGAAAACTGCACAGATCCATGGGGACCTGCAAAATGATGGGGTAGGGGATGACCGCTTGGATCCGGGCGCGGACTTCGGGCAGCGTCAGGTAGCGGACCCGGACGTTGTGGGGATAGTCGTAGGGGGTGTGGTCGTCGGTAAAGAGCCAAAAATCCACCGTGGGATTCTGCCCGCAGCTTCGCAAAAACAGCGGAAAATACCCCGTGGCGTTTAAATCCCCGAAATAGGCTAGCACAAAAGCGATGGATTGCATGACGATCTCCTTGCTAGAACTACAAACCGGTCAGGATTGGGCCGTTCCTTGCCCCTGCAGGTCCTCCGCCACGATCTCCTCCCCGGAACGATGCGCCAACTGGGCCCGGCTCTCCGCCGAGAGGCCGTCGCAGACAGAAGCATGCAGGTCACAGGTAGAGCAGGCATCCAGTTCCGCCTTGGTCACCTTGCCGTCGCGGTAATCCCGCACAATGGGCAATTCGTACATGGAATAGGGCTTGCGCCGGTAAAACCGCAGGAACTTGTGGCGGAACACCCACCACGCCGGTTTCCAGATATATTTGTGCATAGCCGGGGACACCGAGCCGATCATCCAGCAGTTGCGGTCACAGCAGCGCACCTTGCGGCGCACCGCTTCCGCAGCGGGGTTGGACCACAATTCGTCCCAAGTTTGGGTGTTCAGGTTGCCCATCACTTCCTTGTCCTTGGTGCCGTTGCAGGGCATTACATCGCCGTAGGGGTCGATGAAGAAGGTGTCGAAGCTCATGTCACAGGGCAGCAGCCGTTTTTGGCCGTAGATGTAGTTGATCAGCCCATGGTTAAAGTAGGCCCGAAACCATTTTTTCGGGCTGTTGGACCGCAGCAGTTCGTTGACCAGATCCTCAAAATGCTGGGCCACCATGGGGCGGTCGTGGATGATGTTATGCCCTTCCACAAAATAGAAGCTGTTGTGCAGCGAGGCGGTAGCAAACTCCATCCCCATCTGGTCAGACAGCCGATAGAGCGGCACCAGATCGGGGGCGTTGCAATCCTGCACGGTCATGCCGAACCCTACGTCCTTCATGCCCATGGCCCGCAGGGTCTTCAGGGTTTCGTACCCCCGCTGAAAACCGTTTTCCAAACCGCGGATGGCGTTGTTGGTCTCCTCCAGACCTTCAATGGAAATGCGGATGCCCACCTGCGGGAACTGCTTGCAGAGGGCCACGATGCGCTCGGTGAAAAAACCGTTGGTAGAGATAACGATGCGGTCGCTTTTCTTGTACAGTTCCTCCACAATGGCGGGCAGATCGGTACGGATAAAGGGCTCGCCGCCGGTGATGTTGGTAAAGTACATCCGCGGCAGCTTGCGGATGGTTTCCAGCGTCAGTTCTTCCTCGGGGCGGGAGGGCGCTTTGTAGCGATTGCACATCGAGCACCGGGCGTTGCAGCGGTAGGTCACAATGACGGTACCGTTGAGTTTTTTCTCAGCCATGCAGGGGACCTCCTTCTTCGGTCACAAGGGATGTGGGGGATTCCCCACGGCGTATGGCGGTATATAGGGCTTCCAGCGTCTGCACATAGGTCCGGGGGTCAAACCATGCCCGGGCGCGGTCCCGTGCGCTGCGGCATTGGGCGGCGTAGGCGTCGGCGGGCAGATCCCGCATGGCGCACAGCCGCTGCCCCAGTGCGGCAGCGCCCTCTGCCATGGGATAGACAAAACCGTTCACGCCGTCCTCCACCAGTTCGGGCAGGCCCCCTTGATCCGATACGATCAGCGGTTTGCCCTGTGCCATGGCCTCGGCGGCGCTGTAAGGCCCGTTTTCGTACCACTCCGAAGGCAGTACCACACAGCGGCAACCCTGCACGATACGGCGCAGGGCCTCCCCGGTCTGAAAGCCCCGGAACTGGATGTGGTCCTGTCCGGCGGCCAGTTGGCGGCAGGCATCTTCCTGCGGACCAGTGCCGCAGACCACCAAGGGGCAATGGGTGTCGATGGCGGCGCGCAGCAGCGTCAAAACGCCTTTTTCCGCCGACAGACGGCCCATATAGAGGAAGTATCCTTCCTCCGGTCCGGCCAAGGTGTAGCAGGTGTCCAACGGCAGCGGATTGCGCAGCGTCACCAGCGGGGCATGGGTGAATTGGGCGCGGGTCAGCAGCCGGCGATAAAAGGCACTGGGGCAGAGATAAAGGTCCACCAGATCATACCAGCCTTTGCGGCGGATGACGGTGGCTTCCCGATAGGCCAGCAAGCTCATGGGCAGGGAACCCCGGATACAGCGGTTCTGCACACAGGGAACAAAGCTGCCCGCCAGACACGCCTCGCAGATTTTGCCTTGCCCATCCCGCATGGTGTAGGCAGGACAAGCCGGAATGAGGTCGTGGAGCGTCCAAAAGACCGGCAGCGCCGGGTCGTAGGCGCGAATGGCTTCCAAAATGGAGAGCGTCAGGTGCTTGTGCACCAGATTCAAGAGCACCAGATCGGGGTGCTCGGCTTGCAGCAAAGCGGCCATCCGGCGGTAGGCCGGGCGGGAATAGACCATCTGGCGCAGCATCTGTACCCGGCCTGCCAGCCCGCCGTCCACCGAGGCATTGGGAACAAAATATTCCGCCTGCGGGCAGGGCAGATTTTGGGGGTCTTCCATCGAGAAAAAAATCACGGTATGCCCGGCGGCCGCCAACGCCTCGGCCAGCGTGAAGTAGTAGGTCTCGCTGCCGCCCTTGCGGTAGTGGAATTTGTTGACCAGTAGAACCTTCATGCGCGCAGTACCCTCTCATAGAGTTGCAGGGTTTGCCGGACGGCATCATCCCAAGAAAAACGTTCCAAAACCCGGTCGGCGGCTTTCTGCCGGAAGCGCTGCACCAAAGCCGGGTCGTCGCAGAGCTGCTGCAACGCACGGCGCAGATCTGCTTCATCCCCGCAGCGGAAGGTGGCCCCATGGGAACCGATGACGCGGGTGCATTCCTGAATGTCGGAGGTCAGGCAGCAGTTGCCGTAGCTCATGGCTTCCAGCAGACTTAGGGGCATTCCCTCCAGATGGCTGGGCAGTACGTAGAGATAGGCGTTGGAGTACAGTTCCTCCAACAGCGGCCCCTGCACAAAACCGGTGAAGAGGATGCGGGGGTCCCCGGCGGCCAAGGTCTGGAGCTGCGCCATGTAGGCGCCGCTGTCCGAGGCTCCGCCGGCGATGACCAATGTTTTGTCGGTGTGCAGTGCTTGGTAGGCCCGCACCAGCAAGTCCAGCCCTTTTTCCGGTACAAGGCGGCCCAGATAGAGCAGGTAGCTGCCCGGCGTCAGGCCGTATTGGCTGCGGATCAGCTCGGCAGGGCGCGGCTCGGGACGGTTGACCCCGTTGTGAAGCAGTACGGTGGTGCGGTGATAGGTTTCCTCGAAATACCGGCGGGCGTTCTCGCTCAATACGATGATCTCGTGGGCAAATAAGACGGCGGAACGTTCCCCCAGCAGGATGGCCGTGCGGCCAAAAAAGCCCCATTTGGCACGGCGATGGTCCAGCCCGTGGATGGTTACCACCACTCCTTTGCCGGTCAGCCGGGGCAGCCACGCCATGATGGCCGGCCCCTCGGCGTGAATATGTACGATGTCATATGGGCCAAACGCGGCGCAGAAGGCCGAGAAAAAGGCGGAGGAAAGGGCGGCAAAGCCCTTGCGGTCGAGGGTGGGCACATAACGAAGCTGCATGCCGCGGTATTCTTTGCGCCGGGCTTGGTCCAGATGCTTACCGCTCACATGGTGCCCGGCCCGATTGTACAACGTGACGCTGTGGCCAAGGGCTGTCATCCGCGCACCCAGTTCTTCCACGGCCACTTCGATCCCGCCCTCGCGGGAGGGCACCCGCTTGTGCCCTAACATGGCGATTCGCATCTTCATCCCTCCTCGTGTTTTTCACAATCCATCCTGCGTTTTGCAGGCATCCCGCAGCCATTGCCCCAGCCGGTGCAGCGGTGGGACCCGGACCAAAAGGCATTCTGCCGCAAAGCGAAGCCATGTCCGGTGCGTTTGTCCCGGCAGTTGCCGAAGTTCGGCAGCCGAAGTGCCCAGCGCTTGCAGACAGCGGCGGCGCAGCGGCTTTTGGTGCCGCAACTGCAAGGCGAACCGACCGGCGTATTTGCAGCACTCTTCCAGATATAGGCGGCGCAGCGCCGGGGTGGGGGCTGCCGCTGCCCGGTCCCGCAGGACGCTCAGCAGTGCGGGCCGTGCCTCGGGCGGGGCCGTATGGGAGGCTGAATCGGAACGCGGGGTATAGAAATAGAGCGGTGTATCGGTGTAAGCCAATCCTTCGCCCCGTTGACAGACCCCCGCCAGCACGTCCAGTACAAACACCACATCCTCGCCGTAGGCAAGCCCCGCAGCAAAGCGGCAGCTTGCCACCGCCCGGCGGGTGTAGAGTTTGCCATGCACATAGATTTTTTCGATGTCACGCAAAAGTTCCTGTGGGGCGAGGAAACGAAACCCCGGTTGACAGAGGGACCCCGGCCCGGGGTCTGTCCCCTCCAGATGCCGGGCGATCGTCATGGCGGCGCCGGTGCGGCGGGCAGCGTCCAATAGGGCTCCCAGAAAGCAGCAGTGCAGTTGGTCGTCGCCGTCCACAAAGGTTAGGTAATCCCCCACGGCGTGGTCCAGCCCAAAATTCCTCGCTGCCGAAACCCCGCGGTGGGGCAGATGAAAGACCCGAAACCGCGGATCGCGGGCGGCTGCCGCGTCCAGCAAGGCGGGGGTGGCGTCGGTGCTGCCGTCATCCAAACAGAGCACCTCAAAGTCGGGAAAACGGCTGGCTTGCAGCGCTGCCAGACAGGCCTCGATCCGATTTTCCAGATTGTAGACCGGTACTAGGACCGAGATTACCGCCCGGCGGCCCATAGAGGTTCCCTCCCTTGGGGGTGAAAAGGTGAAGTCAAAAGGTGACCCGCGCCAACAAACCCCGGCGGCGGGGCAGTGCGGCAGACGCGGTGCCGCACTGGGCCTGCCGTACCGAAAGGTCGATCCAGAACACCGTCAGGTGCATATAGGCCACGTTGGGGGGCCAATAAAAGCTGGTGTTGTCGGTCATGAAGGTGGTCCACATATAGACCGTGGCCGCCAGCAGAAAGGCGGCGGACCGCAGCCCGAACCGCTTGGCTACCCGATGGATGCGGAAGCGCATTTCGTAGAACAGCCAGATGGTCCAACACCAGAACCCGGTTTCGATGAGAAATTCCAGAAACACACAGTGTACGGCACCCACCTGCGTGGTGGTGTTTTGCCCGTACTCGTAGATGAACCGGATGCCCTGCCCCAGATAGGTGGGGGAAAAGTCGTAGAGATCCTCGTAGTAGGTGAACAGAAAATCCCGGCTCATCAGGTCGATGTGCAGGGCGTCCGCCAACTGAAAGTAGACGCCGGACCGGATGCCCCAGATGTAGAGAAACACCCCCACGATGGCGGTATAACCCACCAGCCGGGCAAACAAGGTTTTGAACCGGTCAGGCAGACGCAGATAGATCCCGCCCACCAATGCACCGAGAATGACCCCCGGCACGGCGATTCGTTTAAGCGCCAGTGTGAAGAAGAAACAAGCCAGCAGCAGGTGACCCAACTGTAAGCGGCCTTTTTTGCGGTATAGCAAGAAAAAGACGATGTAAGGACCAAATCCAAACACCATATCGTGGAGCTCCATGGCGTGGATGGCGTCACCGGTTTCCCCGGTGAAGGTGCGCAGCAGCGCGAAATACTCCGAAAAGACCTGTCCCGAGCTGTAAGCCAAACAGACCTGCAGCAGCTTGACGGTGTTGGCTGCGCACATGGTGTAAAAATTCAGGTAAATCGAGCGGCCGCCAAACAGGTAGTAGGCGCTGAGAAAATACCCGATGATGGTAAACATGTAGATGGTGTTCAAAGAACCGCGAACAATGTAGTCCCGGTCTTGGAGCTGCATGATCCACAGAACCAGCGACCAGCTCCAGAACATCAGGAAGGGAAAATAAAACAGCAGAAAGAACCGCAGCATCTGGCGGGCTTTGGCAAAATCCGGTTTGACGGCAAATTCCGCCACAGCCCAAGCCATCATCAGGCAGGCTACGCCGTATTTGATGCCTACGTTGAAGTAGTAACAGGCACACAGGTTGGC
Source organism: uncultured Subdoligranulum sp. (assembly GCF_937890665.1). The sequence continues at coordinate 8,105 of NZ_CALADU010000057.1, read as the reverse complement.
CGCCAACGACAGCACCAAAAACAGGGCGGTGCGCCAGTTCCGGCGCCCCCAGTCCACCAAGATGTTCATGGGTACTCCCTTTCCAGCGGTATTAGTAGCAATCTATGTCAACGACCACCAGTTCCGGCGGGTTGTTGAACCGGGGCACCCAGTTGGACTGTCCCAATCCGCGGCTGATGATGACATTGCAGCCATTGACGTCGTGCTGCCCCTCGGCCCAAGTGGGGAAGAACCCTTGGTTGGACTCATACAAAGGGCCCAGTCCCGGCAGGCGGATGACCCCGCCGTGTACATGGCCGCACAAGGCCAGATCCAACGAGTAGTCGTCCATGGCGCTCTCAAACACATCGGGGTAGTGGCTTAACAAGATCTTGAAGCAGTCCTCCCCGCTCATCCGGGTCAGAAAATCCTCTGCGTAGGTGGGCACCAGATCGGGCATCAGCGCCATACCGCCGATGGCCACGGTGTTTTCCCCAATGGTGACGATCTCATAATCCAAGTTCACCACATGAACACCCAGTGCGGTCAGGTCATCGGTCAAGGTACTGTCGGTAGACAAAAGGACCGCATACTCGTGGTTGCCCAACCCGTAGTAGACGGGGGCGATCTCCACAAGCTGCCGGCACAGGTCCAGTACCCCTTGGGTGTTGGTGGGCTGCTGGCGCAGGATCATATCGCCGGTAATGGCGATGAGATCCGGGGACAGACGGTTTACTTCCGCCACCAGATCGGCGTTGTCGTCGCCAAAGGAAGCACAGTGCAGGTCGGAAAGCTGTACGATGCGCAGGTTGCTGACCACCTTATCGCTTTTGACCTGATACTGATAGAAGGTTAAATCCAACCGGTCATTGGCAAAGCCGTAGTGCAGTGCGGCCGTTACCGACAGCAAAAACAGGACCACCACCAGAACCACGACACACCAGTAAAATGGGGTGCGGCGGGGGGGGATTTTATGGAACTCAGCCATGGGCGGCCTCCTTCTTGCGGGCTCGATCGATGGACAGATGCAGCAGGTCGCGAATCTCGTAGATTTTGTCTTGGGTGGAGGTAGCGGCGCCGCAGTCCACCACAATGCCGGCATCCTCGGTGTTGTTGACGTAGTCTACCTCCGAGTGGACGCGCTCCAGCAGGGCATCGGCCTTTTCGGGGGTGCAGTGGGGCAGCAGGGCAATGAACTGGCCGCTGTTGTTGTAGCCCACAAATCCTTCGGGACTGAAGATCTGCCCCAAGATCCGGCCCAATTTTTTCAGGGCTGCGTCGCCGGTTTCCCGGTCATGACCGCTGTGACGTACCGCGTCAAAGCGGAACTGCAAAAAGACGCAGGTGAAAGATTCCGCCAGCACACCGGCGCTGTATTTGTTGAACTGCAGGTCGCACTGGGTACGGTTGGGCAGGTCGGTTTTGGGGTCGATGTAGAGGAAATACTCCACAAAGTCCCCGGTACGGCCCAGAAATACAGCCAGCAGACTGGCCAAAATCAGCGAAGCGATGAGAGCCAGACCCATATACAGCGCAACACTCACCGAGGTGCTGGACAGCACGCTGGTACGTACCGCGATGTTGTCGGGGCTGTTGACGGTGTTGAATTCATCCACCGTCTGCAGGGCTACCTCGTACAGGTCGTCCATCTCCTGCGAAAGGGCGGTGATGTCGGTGTCCATCTGGTTGGCCAGCGGCGTGCCCGGTCCGGTCACCGTTTCGGCACTGGAAAACACTTCCAAGGTCTCCTCGTTTTGGGCGATGCTGCGTTCCAACTGGGCTTTTTCGGATTGCTGCTCCACATAGGTGCGGATCAGCTTGTCGTAGGTGGTAATGGTGTTGGTGATCTGGTCGTGCTCCAGCTCCACATCCCCCAAGATCAGGCTGTTTTCGCCGTCCTCCAGATAGTAGGGGGAATCCTCCAGTGTTTTATCTCCGAACTGCTGGATCAAGGTGATGGTTTTTCCCAGCGTGGTGTTGCAGTTTTCCAACTGGATCTGGGCGGCAGTCAGTTTGTTGGTGTAATGGGTGACCAATACGTCCTGATCCTGCACGATCCGGTTGTTGAGGATCAGCGCAAAGAGCACCGGCAGCCGGGTGTCCCGGATGTACTCGTAGGAGTCCACCAAGTCCCCAAAGGAATAGCCGGTCTGTACGCTGCGAAATTCCGGGTACAGTTCGGCGCGGTTGTACAGGTAGGCGATAATGTCCTCGCAACTGTTTTGCAGCAGTTGGGCGCACTCGATGTAGTCGTAGGCGGCGGTGGACACGTTGGTGGCGTTGTTGGGGAACACCACATAGTTGACGTACTTCTGGCTGTATTCCTCCAGATAGTGGTTGATCACGCTGTTGAGCACGTCCTCGGCAAAACCAAGGCTGGTTTCGCTGCCGCTGGTAAAGGTGACAAGATACCGGGTGGGGAAATATTCGTATTCCTCGCCGTCCTCCAGCAGGGCTTCCTTGCGGGTCTCTTCATCTTCGGGGATGATGGGGGTCACCTGAATGCCCGAACGGATATACTCCACGCTGGAACTGATGCCCAGATCCTGAATAGCGGCCGTCACCACCGACGCGCTATAAATCTCGCTGGTGTCGATGCGGGTGCCTGCCGGTGTCAGCCCTTCGGAGGCCGTTTCATTCACATATTCCAGCGTCACCGCGGCGGTGTAGGTCTGGTGGCTCTGTGCATAGCGATAGACAAATAGGCAGCCGGCCAGCATGATCAGCGCGATCAGAAAGCGGTATTTTTTCAGATAGCGCAGCAACTGAAATTCTTTCAAGACAGTCTCTCCTCATCTCAGGTCGTGGCGGCGGTTTTGGCCTTGCGGCTGGGTTTGCGGCGGGGCTTGCGGGGGGCGCGATAGGTGTCCAGATAGAACCCCAGCAGCAGAACGGCGCCTACGGCCACGCCCAGCACAATGCCAAACTTTAGGTTCACTTTGTCTACGATGCCGCTGTACAGGAACTGAACGCTCAGATAGTTGTGGGGCTGTGCGTTGAGGTACTCCCGGTTCACTTGGGTGACCAGCGCTTCCAGCTCGGCGATCTCCGCGTCCAGACTTTCAATCATGGCGTCGGCGGCGGCGCGCTGCGCATCGGTGGAACCCAGCTCGATCTTGTCGATCATATCCAAATTCCGGTCAATGGAAACCTGCGTGCCTTTGGCCTGCTCCAGATAATTCTCCGCTTCCAAGGCCAGATCATCGATGCCGATTTTGGTGCGGGACATGTAGTATTCGTGGTTGTTGTCGTAGGTGGGGATCAGCACCGAATCGATCATGGAATTTTGGTAGGCGTCGATGGTGTCGGTGCGGATCTGGTATTTGTCCATGTACTCCTCGTAGGACTGGCGCAGCAGCTTGTTTTTGTACTCCAAGGTCTGGATGCTCAGGTCGGCATTTTTGGCGATGCCATGCTCCCACACATAGGCCGACAGTTGGGCATAGGGCAGCTCGGTCAGGTTGTTTTGCATCTCCAGCAACTGTTTGAAAGTCAGCCCGGTGCTGGCCGAAGTGAACTCTCGGTCCTCGTTGATTTTGTCGTTGAGAAAACCCGACAGCTTGGAAAGGCGCACATCCAGATAGGAAACGATGTCCAGATATTCCATCCCGCTGTAATCGATCTCCACTTTGGGGAAAACTGTCGATGTGTCAGCGTATTTTTCAAAAAACACATCCTTGTAAGCCTTCAAGATCAGCTTGAGCATCTCCTGCGGGGCCAAGTCCATCTCCGGGTCATCCGACAGGGTGATGTAGTAGGAGGTGGCAATGTATTCATCCTCGTCCACGTTCAGCATGTCCCGGTTGAAGGAGCTGTCCACCCCCACCCGCTGGGACAATTCCAGCGGGTCCACTGTGCCGGTCAGACCGGCGTACTCGATGGCACGGGTCATCACTTCCTCGCTGCGGATCTCGCTGGGGGAAAAACGGCCGCCCGAAGGGGTCAGGCCCTGTGTGCTTTCCTCATAATTCAGCGAGAGGACCGCACCGGCCACGCCGTTGTTGCGAAAATAGAAAAAAACCGAACTGCCCAGCACCACGGCCGCCATAGCGCACAGCAGCAGCCGAGAACGCTGGTGCAGGACCTGAAACACCCGCTGCAAAAAGGGGGTCTCCATCTCCTGCTGCCACTGCTCTGCGGTGGTAGATAATAAATCTTCTGTTGTGGAAATGGGCTGAGAATCCGCCGGTTTGGACGTCGCTTTTTTGGGCTTTTTGCTCCACATGGATGATTTCTCCTTCAGGTGGCCAAGAGGCAATGACGAAAGATGCAATGGAAAAATGACAAGAAAAACAACGATATAAAGATGTTAATTTGCGAAAAAATGAAATAGGTCATAAAATCCCAAATTTATTATAGAAAAAAAAGAACTGTTTTGTAAAGACTCGTTCCGGCCAAAAAAATCATTTGTGTATATAATATTGACAGGATGCCGAAAAACATGGTATACTACATACGAGCAATTACGCATAAAATTGAATGATGTACCAAACTGGTTGAAAAGCCAGGACGGAAAGCATAAGTGTCTAAGCGACGTTGTCGTAGGATTGACTGGCTGCAACCAACCCCCCAAGCGGAGGTTTGTTGCGGCTTTTTGTTTTATCGGGGGATAACGCCGTTGAAATGCGCAAGGAGGAGCAAACAAATGGAAAATCGGAAACCCTATCAAAAGCCGGTCAGCGAGCTGATCGTCTTTGGTAACGACGACATCATTACCACCAGCGGAAGCGAGTCGGGCGGCGACGGTTGGAACAACAACGGCAACGGCAATGGCAACGGCCATTGGTTCCCCGACAAGCCCGGTAACGGCGGCCACCACAAGAAGTAAGACCGAGCCGTCTGCGCGGCGTGCCGTCGGCCCGTTAGGCCGAGGCCGCCGGGCCGGCGATTAGGCAGGCGGGGGACCGCCTGCTATTTTTTTGGTTACGGAGGTACTCCATGAAACTCAAAGACGGTTGGACCCTGCACCAACTGGCAGGACAGTATCTGGCGGTGGCCACCGGTGCCGCTGCCCAGTGCAACGGCATGATCCGCAACAACGAAACGGCTGATTTTCTGTTCCGGCTGCTGCAAGGCGGCACCACCCGGCAGGCGCTGATAGACAGTCTGCTGGCAGAGTACGCGGTGGAGCGGCCGCAGGCAGAGGCGGATGTGGACGCACTGCTGGCACAGCTGCGTGCCAACGGTCTGTTGGAAGAACCATGACACCCCTACCAAAAAGGAGGCGAGCCTGTGCTGCATCTACCCAAAGGGAATGCGCTGCGCTGGCTGTGGAGCCATGCCGGACGGTACCGTTACGGCGCCTTGGCGCTGTGCCTGCTGCAAGTCCTGATGGCGCTGGCCGGTGTGGCCGCACCGCTGGCGTTCCGGGCGGTGGTGGACGCTGCCACCGGATTGCGGCGCAGCGATTTTTTGTGGGCGTTGGCGGTCTATGGTTTGCTGCTGCTGACGCAGACCGGGCTGGGCACGCTGGGCTATGCACTGCAAGGCCGAACCACCTACCGCATGGAAGGTTATCTGCGGGGCAAACTGCTTGCCCGGCTGTTGCGGGCCGATCAGCGGGAACTGCAAAAGCATTCCTTGGGGGAACTGAACAACCACATCAACGAAGATGTGGCCATTGTGGTATCTAGCCTGTTGGAAATGCTGCCCCAGTTGCTCTATCTGGCCGTTCAGGTGGTGGGCGCAGCGGTGGTGCTTTTCTGGTGGGACCGCACCTTCCTACTGCTGTTTGTGGTACTGTTGGCGGTAGCGGGGCTGGTATTGACCCGGGTCTACCGTCCGCTGCAAGCGCTGTACCGGGAATCCCGTCAGAAATATGACCGGGTCATGACGGTCCAGCAGGATACCTTGCGCAACACCTTGCTGATCCGCAGCTTTTCGGCCTTTGATACGGTGGAGCAGGCTTGGCGCCGCCGCACCGAGGGCTGGCGGATGGTGCGGGACCGGCAGAACGCCTACGCCAATACGATTTACAGCGGCTACACGCTGCTGAACGATCTGGGATTTTTGGCCTGTTTGCTGTGGTACGGCATGGGAATCCTTGCCGGTACCGTCAGCTACGGCACGTTGGCCGGTGCCTTGCAGTTGGTGGGGCAGCTCCAAAGCCCGATGGGGTCCTTTGGACGGATTTTTTCCCACTATTGCGCGCTGTGTACCTCGGCCCAACGGCTGCAGGAACTCTACGCCATCCGGCAGGACCCGCTGCCCGAACAGCCGGCCACGCTGCCGGATGTGGAATCCATCACGCTGGACCATGTCTCCTTTGCCTATGAGGGGACCCCTGTGCTGGAGGACATCTGCCTGACCGTTCACCGAGGGGACGTCATCGCCATTGCGGGGCTGTCCGGTGCGGGAAAAAGCACCTTGTTCCGGTTGCTGCTGGCCTTTTATCCGCCGGACAGCGGCGAACTGCGGGTCACCTTGGCGGACGGCAGTACGCAACCGCTGAATGCCGCCCTGCGTACCCTTTTTGCCTATGTGCCGCAGGGCAACGATATGCTGGCCGGGTCCATCTGTCAGGCCGTGGCCTTTCGCTACCATAGCAAAACCTTCACCCCCGAAGAACGAGCCCGCATTCGGTGGGCCTGTCAGGTGGCGTGCGCCGACACCTTTGTGGAGGCACTGCCGGAACAGTATGATGCCCGCATTGGGGAGGATGGCGCGGGCTTCTCGGAAGGGCAGCTCCAGCGGTTGTCCATTGCCCGGGCGCTCTACTGCGGCGCACCGGTACTGCTGCTGGACGAAGCGACCTCGGCACTGGATGTGGAGGTAGAGCAGAAATTGCTGGAACATCTGCGGGCCTTGCGGGATAAGACCGTGCTGCTCATCACCCACGATGCGCAGGCACGGCAGATTTGCAGCCGTACCATCTATGTGGAAAATGGAAAACTGCGGGAGGCATCCGATGAGCCAGACGCCTGACTTTGTGCAACAACAACGGGATTGTCGGTTTCTCACCGAGGTGGTGCGGGCGGCTTTAAAACAAACTGCACCGCCCCCCCTTGCCGAAAGACTGTGATTGGGCCCGCCTTTACGACGCCGCCCGGTTCCATAGTCTGGAGGGGATGATCTGGCCCACCGTTCAAGCGGCGGTGACGGACCACGTCCCCGCGCTGGCGGCTGTATGGCAGCGCCGGACCGACCAACTGTTGCTTCAGACGCTGACCCAGTGGGAAGCGCTGCAAACCCTGACCCAACAGTTGGGTCAGGCGGGCATCCCCTTGGTGCAGCTAAAAGGACTGGTCCTGCGGGACCTTTATCCCCAACCCACCATGCGGCAGCTTTCCGATTTGGACCTGCTGATTCATCCCGAGCAGGCACAGGCCGCGGCTGCTTTCTTGGCGGAACAGGGCTACCGGTTGGAGGAAGATGCCGAACAGACCCCCTACCACCGGGGATATGTCCGGCCGCCCTACCTTCAGGTGGAACTGCACACCGATCTGCTGGACCCGCAGGCGGCGTATTACCCGGCGGTTTGTGACCCATGGGGGCATTTGGCGCCGTCGGGGGACCGGCTGGACGCGCTGTATACCTACCTCTACTGCGTGATCCATGCCGCCAAACACTATTACTATAAAGGTACAGGTATCCGCACCGTGCTGGACCTGTACCTGCTGCGCCGCCACTGCCCGCCGGAGGAAGCGCCGGTGCAGGCAGCGCTGCGTGCCATCCATTTGGAGGCATTTCACCGGGATCTGTCCACGCTGGGAGAGTGCTGGTTTGGGGATAGACAGCCCCTGCCCGCTGAACTGGAATCCATGGCGCGGGTGGTCTGGGCTGCGGGTACCCACGGCTCGCCCTATGCCCATGCCGCCGGTGCAGTAGCTCCGCAGCGAGGGACCGTCAGCTTTGTGCTGCATCGGGCTTTCCCGGACTTTGCCACCATGCAGGCTACCTACCCGGTATTGAGCCGGTATCCGGTGCTGCTGCCTTGGTTTTGGGGGCATCGGTTGGTGCGCCGACTGGTGGGGAATCCCCGCGTTGTGGCTAAGGAGCTGGGGGTTCACGCCAAAATGAAACGATAAACAGGACATAAAAAAGGAAGCCTTCCCTGCCGGTAAGCGGGGAAGGCTTCCTTTTCATATAAGAACCACAAGCTATGCTTGTGGGCGAATATAGCACGA
>NZ_CALADU010000056.1 GCF_937890665.1 uncultured Subdoligranulum sp. | reverse complement strand
ATTAGGCCCTTATAGGGCCTGTTCAAACCACCCGTTCAACGGGTGGTTTTGATTTTCGGCTTATCATCACTTGCGCAGGATCTTTTCCAGCGGGCGGCCCTTTGCCAGTTCGTCCACCAGTTTGTCCAGGTAGCGGGCTTTCTGCACGAGGGGGTCCTCGATGGACTCCACGGCAATGCCGCACACCGTGCCTGTGATCTTGGCGCAGTTGGGGTTGATGCAGGGGGCTTCGCCAAAGAAGGTGGCGTAGTCCACCTCCCGTTCAAGCTGGCGCTGCAGGCCCTGCGCATCGTAGCCGGTCAGCCAGCAGATGACGGTATCCACTTCCTGTCGGGTCCTGTTTTTGCGCTCGGCTTTCTGGACCAGAAGCGGGTAAATGCGTGCAAAATTCATCGTATAGATCTTGTTGGGTTCCATGGTGTTCCTCCTTGGGTTTGTATGGCACAGGACGGCCTGTTTGGAACAGCGACGCATCCTGCGGATTCCTTACGGGCGTTTGTTTTCGGTACGGAGCGCAGAATCAGAAGCCCCTGCGCGGTTGCAGCGACACCCCACAGGATTTTTGTGGATCAGCGTGTCATTCCCTTTCGCCAAACGATTGTAAACGTTCGATGCGTCCGGCTTGAATATCGGATATATGCTGCTTTATTTTTTCTTCGGGCCAATCCCACCACTTGATTTTCAGCATAGCTGAGATGGTACCTGCGGAAAAGCGTTCACGGATCGGTTTGGCGGGAACGCCACCGACGACCGTGTAAGGCGGTACGTCCCTTGTCACAACGGTTCGTGCGCCGATGACCGCACCATCCCCAATGGTAACGCCAGACAGAATCACCGCTTCATACCCGATCCACACATCGTTGCCGATGATAATATCACCTTTGTTGTCCCATGCGCTTGTGATGTTCTGCACATCCAGACCCCATTCCTCAAAAAAGATGGGGAAGGGATAGGTGGACAAGGACCTCTGCGTATGGTTGGCGCTGGTGAATAAAAATTTTGCGCCGCAGGCGATGGAGCAGAATTTCCCGATCACAAGTTTATCGTGGTTGATCGGATAATGATACAGGACATTGTTTTTTTCAAACTGCCTGGGATCATGGACGAAATCATTATATATGGTAAAGTTTCCGACAAGGATGTTGGGATCTTTCACAACACTTTTCAAATAGACCGTTTCATGGTCGTTTGTTCGGGGATAAATTTTCTCTGGGTCCATGGCTTTTCCCTCCTTTTTATTGGTCATCAGCGAGTAGCGGCCAGTCTCTTCCCGACATCCAATGCCCGGTTCAACGATCAGGGGCCTCCCCTGCCGGTCAGACAGTATGGCTTGTATGGTGGCATCCAGGGCATAGACGATCTCTGCCTGAATGAATGGGTTCTGTCAGGTCTGCGACTGTCATACAGCCGATGGAATCCTGATAGTCCCGGCCGGGTTCACTGTGAACATACAACAGCGGCCCGGCATTCCCGTTGCGGTTTACGCCATGATAGGAATAGCGTAGCCCGTCGGGCCGCAGGATGCCGATATAGAAGCGCTTTTTCTTTTATGATCCAGTGGTCCCATATGTGTAAGGTCAATGTCAAAATTGGAGCGGTGATCGTATCGTCACCTCGGTAGACGAATCGGGTGCACATAGCGGTTTCCTCCCTTGCGGATGTATGATCTACTTATATCGTACTACCGCCGCGACCCCATTTCTATCCACTGGATGATACGGAATCAATTTGTATACAATACAAAAGCAGGGCTGCATTCCTGCAACCCCTGCCGGTTCATTTTTGATAAATGATTTTACGAATGGCCGATACAGACAGGAAGTATTTTTCCGCCAACTTCTCCATAGAGGTCCCATTCCGAAACTCCTCTGCGATTTGATGGTTTCGCTGCTGTAATTCCTGCCGGTAACCGGAGACTTCTCCCCATCGTTTTTGCTGTGCCTGTTCGGTGGGAACATACAGATAGCCCCCTTGCACATAGCGTTGCAATTCTTTGACCAATGCAGCGGGAAGAAGATCTTTTGCATTGATATATTTCATGCAGGCTTCCTCCTTGAAAGAATCTTCAAGCAGCAAAGCCGGCATATAAAAGCCGCGATGATTTTTACTCCATGCAAATATCGCGATCTGCCGGCCTTGCATGGAGGGATGCTTCGTTGCGTTTTATCATGGGATACCACTTCTTTCTGTTGTGAACGCCTTTATGCTACCACGCAATGATCCACAATGCAAGGTCTTTTGGGAAAATGGCAGGCAGAAGCGGGAACCAGATACACAAAGACAAAAGTTTGAACGCATCATGTTGTCGGCTGCGTTCCCTTTTCGTCATGGAGCGAGAGGCGCTTATACCGCTGGGCCTTGCAAGAATAAGCGGTTTCGCAACGTTCAAAGAAAACAAATAAATCCGAACCCATCTCCTGCTGGAAACAAGTTCGGATTCTATCGGCTTGGTGCGGCTAACAGGACTTGAACCTGCACGTCGTGGACACTGGACCCTAAAACCAGCGCGTCTGCCAATTCCGCCATAGCCGCATA
>NZ_CALADU010000055.1 GCF_937890665.1 uncultured Subdoligranulum sp. | reverse complement strand
CCGTGGATGCAGAGCATCGTCGGCTTTACGGCGGCAAGAACTCTCTTCATCTCTGTGTCTCGCCGGTTTCGGTAGTAGTTCGCTCCTACATCTCCAAGCAGAACCAGAGTATCCTGCTCTGTCAGCTTCTTGCTGTCGCAAAACTGTATGACCTCATAGGGGTCTCCGTGGATATCACCCGTGTAATAGATCATTGGTCATTCCACCTTTCTTTTCTCATTATACCAACTCGGAAGACCCATATCCGGGACTTTCCAAAAACATATCCACTGTTCCAAAAATATATCCACCTTTACTGGCATAGATCGACCGGCAGTCAATGCTCGTGACTTCCGGTTGATTGCTTTCTCAGGTTCAGACGGTAAAATCAAAGTTATCTGGTTTACCGTATCTGCCTTGATGCTCTTTCAAGGAGGCTTTCAGCGATTTTATAACATCCAGGAGAATCATCATCTCATAGGTACTGCAATCCGAAAGGAGCAGGGCGATTTCTTCGCTGGCGCACCGTTCAGTGCTGATGATTTGCTCCATCAAAAGCCGGTCGGGAGATACGCCCAAAGCATTGGCGATAAGCACAAAGGTGTCAAGGCTCATGCTCTTGATCCCGCTCTCTATGTAGCTGATGTAAGATGGCGTTTTATCCACCAGTTCAGAGAGCATCGCTTGCGAAAGGTGGTTGCGCTGACGGACTTCACGGATGTGTTTTCCAATGACTTTGTAGTTCAGGCTCATAATAAGACCTCCAAAAAATTTTGCAGTCTTATTATAGTGTTTAGATTATATCATCAACTCGACCTTATATCAATTTCACCCCAAGTTGATATACTCTTAGAAATAGATAATCTGGAGAATATATTTGAGGGGGGAAGCCGATGACGGAACATGATTTGACCGAGAGCCAGTTGGTCGGCTCCCGTATTCGAGATGCGCGGATCAATCGCCGGATGAGCCAGGCCGATCTTGCTGCAAAGGCCAATATCTCGCTGCCCCATGTCAGCAATATCGAAAAAGGCAAGACGAGCATGAAGTTGGAAACCTTTATCCGAATCATCGAAGCCCTGCAAGTGTCTGCTGATTCCCTTCTTCGGCCCGATGTGCCGGAGGTGAGAAGCCTATACCAGAGCGAGTTTGACGAGCTGCTGGCCGACTGCTCTCCCAAGGAGCTGGATTCCATCCTGAAGATTGTTCGTGAGTTGAAATCCACTATGGCCAGACGGGATGACAATACCTGAAAAATTGCGAGCTGGAATTGCCGGCTCGCTTCTTTTTTTCTCATCTATCGACCAGAAGTCAAGGTGTTGACTTCTGGTCGATTTTGTTATTAGTCTGCAGATTATATAATGGCCTGGAAGAGAAATAACACAGGGGGAGCAAATATGTCAGATCTGGCCGTTCAAAATAGAGAGTCAGAGCAGGAAGTTATGCCCTCATTTGATTTCCTGCTGGAAAGGGAGACGGAACGAAACACCCTTTTAGCGGAACATCGTGCCTGGTTAAAGGAAATCAAGCGGGAACGCCCGCTTCCCAAAACACATTACCGTGTGGCGGTATACATCCGCTACTTCAACCAGACCCGCTATGAGGACTATCTCTCAGCTCATAAAAAGCAATTTCTTGATACACTGGCTCTCTGCCCAAACTGGAAGTTTGTCGGTTTCTATGTGGACGAGGGCAGCACTGCGCCCAATATGGAGAACGCTCCGGAGTGGTCAAGGCTCCTTCAAGACTGCTACGAGGAAAAGGTCAATCTGATCATTACCCAGAAAGCAAGCAATATCTCGAAGAAGCTCTCCGAACTCTCTTTCTGTACGCGCCTCTTGGCAGCACTCCCAAAGCCAGTGGGCGTTTACTTCGTTTCGGAGGATATTTATACGCTGGCTTCCTATTACCAGGAGGATCTACACGACCCCTACTTTTTGCCAGATCCCGGTTGGAAGATACTCCCTGATGACGAACCCCGGAGGGAAATGCTGCATGATTGACAAGTCCACACGCAAACAGCTTGCGGAACGGAAAGAACGGGTCCGCCGGCGTATCAACACAAAAGTTGACCCGGAGAACTATGAATTCATTCCGGCTAAAAAGCCCATCGACTATTACGATAATGATATAAGGCAGCGGGTCGCCGTGTATGCCCGTGTCTCCACAGACAATGTCCAGCAGACTTCCTCCTATGAGCTGCAAAAGAAATACTATGAAGATTTTGTTGTGCATCATCCCAACTGGACATTGGTCAAAATCTATGCGGATGAGGGCATCAGCGGGACTTCTCTGGCTCATCGGGACGAGTTCAACAGCATGATCGCCGATTGCCGCAGCGGGAAAATCGATATGATCATTACCAAAAGCGTGTCTCGCTTTGCCCGGAATGTGGTGGACTGTATCAGCATGGTGCGAATGCTTGCGGAGCTGCCCAGTCCTGTCGGGGTATTCTTTGAGAGCGAATGTATCTTCTCCCTCAAAGACGATTCCCAGATGGCGCTTTCGTTTCAGGCCACCATGGCTCAGGAGGAGTCTCACATCCGCAGCCGGAGCATGGAGACCTCCTTGCGGATGCGGCTGGACGGAGGTCTGCCATTGACGCCCAAACTGCTGGGGTATTCTCACGACGCAGATGGAAACCTGGTCGTCAACCCGGATGAAGCCCCCACGGTAAAACTCATCTTCTATATGTATCTGTATGGATATTCCACCTCCGACATTGCGGCGGCGCTCACCGAGCTGGGCCGAAAGACTTATCTGGGAAATGTCAAGTGGACATCCAACTCCATTGTCCAGGTCCTTCGCAATGAGCGGCATTGCGGGGATGTACTGACCCGGAAGACCTTCACCCCCAACTATCTGAACCACAAGGCCAGAAAGAATCGGGGGGACAGACCCCAGAGCCTTTACCGGAACCACCACGAGGGCATTGTTTCCAGAGATGATTTCATTGCGGTTCAGCATCTTCTGAACAACTCCAAGTATGGCAACCGCTCCATCCTCCCGGAGCTGCGGGTGATCGACAGCGGCCTGCTCAGAGGGTTCGTGACCATCAATCCCCGCTGGGCTGGATTCAAGCCGGCAGATTATTACCAAGCGTCCGCCAGTATCCATCCACCCGATGAGCAGCAGGCGGATGCATCCCTGCCCTCGAGCATCACATTGGTTCCGGGAGATTTTGATATGAGAGGCTTTGAAATCGCCCGCAGTGAATTCTTTGATAATTATCACCGTCCCTATGTACTGTTTCAAGATAAGAGAATCAAGTTCAGCACCACATGTGTTCGGTCTTTTGGGAAAGACAACCATGTGGAGCTGCTGGTCAACCCTGTGGAGATGAAGTTCGCCGTCCGTACAGCGGCGAAAAACAGCCGCAATGCAGTCGTATTTTCCAAGCTGTCAGACGGAAAGTATCAGCCCAGGGATATTGCCGGTGCGGCCTATGTAGAAACGCTTTTTCAGTTATTTGGTTGGAGTCCGGATTTAAAATACCGGATTGCCGGAGCGCTGTTTCAAACTGAAACTGAATCTGCGTATATTTTTGATGTCAATGATGCGGAAGCGTTTATTAAATCGTATCTGCTTTCTGGTCCAAAAAGCACGGAACAGGCAAAGGAGCCTGTACAGCCCCTTTCTGTCTCCGGCAAACGGGTGCGAGCTGTCCCGGAGGAGTGGATCGGCTCTTTTGGCAAGCAATATTACCTCCACCAACAGTCTTTCCCGCCCGTCTGCGATCAGAGTGAGGAAGACTGGAAAATCCGCATGGAGGGCCAGCTGTATGAAACCGGGCAAAAACTCCGCGTGACAGGATTTGACGTGCTGCGTGACTATATCTGTCAGGAACTCGGTCAGCATGTGAAGGAGGAATCCTAAATGTTCGAAGAAAGTCGGGAAAATGCCGGCGGCGTAATCGCCGGAATGCTTCGTTCCCTGGAGGACGGGCATTTGGATATTGTTCCGTCTGCTGAATTGGAAAAAGCGGAACCGCCAGTTTCTCCTGCAAACAGCTGTAGTGATGAGGTCCTGGAGATGGCCGGTGACTTTAACTACGATGGCTACCAAGTAGTACGCCGTGAGTTCTTCGCCCATATTAATGAGCCGTCTGTAACTTTCAACAACTACAAATTTTATGTAAATACCGCCTGCCTGAACCGCTTCCCACAGGTTGATTATGTGCAGGTACTGGTCAATCAGGAGAGCAGGATCCTGGCGATCCGTCCCTGCCGAGCGGAAGATCGGGATGCCTGCGCCTGGTGCACCAACGGCTCCGGCAGACGTAAACCGAAACAGATCACCTGCAAGATTTTTTTCGCCAAAGTGTTTTCACTGATGGGCTGGAATCTAGACTATCGATATAAACTCCTCGGGCGAATAATCCATGCCAAGGATGAGTGGCTCATCGCATTTGATCTCACAGCGACCGAAGTGTATCAGCGGGTGCAAAAAGACGGCCAGAAGCCAAAATCTTCTCGAACTCCCGTGTTTCCGGAGGGCTGGAAGACGCAGTTTGGACTCCCGTTCCGGGAACACCAGAAATCTATGCAGGTAGACATTTTTGAAGGATATGCTGTATATGGGTTACGCGATAACATCGCTCCTGCTGCATCAGAGCAGTCAGACGAGGCTGCCTCTGATACTGGTAGTAAGTCCGTTTTGGGAGGACAAGGACATGAATCATGAAAATCAATTGCAGGCTTACTTAACGCTGGACCCTGCGCGAAACCGGATTCGAATCCACAGGCAAACGATTCGTCTCTTGAAGAATCCTGCGTATGTGCAATTCCTGGTAAACCCTGAAGAGCTGTATATCGCCGTTCTCGGATCGGATAAACCTATTTCTGGTGGGACCGCAAACAAGGTTCGGATGTCAAGCACATCCCAGCAGTCTATAGAATTCTATAGTACGATCCTTATAAAAAACTTTTCCGAACTGCTCGGTGGCTTTGACCTGAGATTTAATTACCAGCTGACCGGTGAGATCGATCAAGTCAACCGGGTCGCATATTTTTCCCTCAAAACCGTCAAACAGCTGGAACGCAGGAGGCTACATGACAGAGAAAGCATTTAGGCAGCTTAACATTGATCCAGAATTCAGAAACTTGATTCGTCCACTTCGCCGGGAGGAATACCGGCAGCTGGAGCTGAATCTGGTCATGGAAGGATGCCGGGAAGATATCATCGCATGGAATGATACCATCGTCGACGGTCATAATCGCTATGAAATATGCAATAAAATGCGCATTCCTTATGGAGTCAAGGAGCTGGATTTTCCAAGCAGAGATGCTGCCATCGCCTGGATCTGTGCGAACCAACTTGGGCGCCGCAACATCTCAGAAGAAACCAGGAAATATCTGATTGGGAAACAATATGAAGCGGAAAAGAAAGTACAGCGAAATAGGAATGGCTATAATCAGTACCGTCCGAACCCCAACATTACTGTGGGGAGAGGCCGCCCAATAGATGAAGAGAGTGGCCGGCGAACAGCAGCCCGGCTGGGAAGGAAGTATCATGTGTCCGGCGCAACCGTACAGAAATATGCGAAATACAGTGCAGCATTAGATACCATTGAACAAAATGCTCCTGAACTTGTTCCGCACATTCTTTCCGGGGCATATAAGATTTCTTTCGAAAATATCGTTGCTCTATCAGAAATGGAACCCAAAGAATTGAAAGCACTTAGTAAAAAAATCCCTATGCCTTCGCTCGTTACAGTGAATCGAGACGATGCCTTTATTCCGACGATTCTGCCAAGCCCGGCACAGCGGCGGCAGAGCAGCCGGCAATCAAGACGATGCCCGCCTATGACCCGGATGCGGAAGTTGCTGGACTTACTCTTACGATCCCCTCCTGGATGAGCTCCATCGACCGGACAAAGTCCATGGCACATTTGGAAGCGATCTCACCTGCTGCCAGACAAAACCTCTTGGCGGCGTTGACTGAATTAGAAGGAAAAATCCAGGAAATGCTCAATGCAATTGAGGGGGAATCCTAATGGAAGATTATAGTATGTTTGTTCCCAATGTTCACTTTGAACAGATTCCCATCAAGAACCTCGTATCCAATCAGGAGTACCAGAGGAATATTTCCGAACAGCATGTGCTGAATGCTGCGGCACACTTTGATCTGTATCAGATCAACCCTGTGAAGGTAAGCCGTCGAAATGGGGTCAACTATGTCTTCAATGGCCAGCACACGGTGGAGATCGTCGCACTGGCCTCCGGCTCTCGTGAAACGCCAGTCTGGTGCATGATATACGATGATCTAAACTACGAGCACGAGGCAGATATCTTCGCCAACCAGATGAAGTTTGTCAAACCGCTCCGTCCCTATGAAGTGTTTATGGCAAATGTGGAAGCCAGGAATCAGGAGCAGCTTATGATCAAAGATCTGGTAGAGTCTTATTCTCTTTCCATTGGCCAGGTCAGAAACTATGGCGTTGTCTGTGCTGTCTCTACGCTTGAAAATATATATGAGCGGTTCGGTTACCACGTACTTGATCGAACACTCAGACTCTGCGTAGGCACCTGGGAGGGCGATATGAATTCGCTATCCGCCAATATGCTCAACGGAATCGCCAGATTGGTCTACACGTTCGGCGATGCCCTGAAAGATGAGACCTTTAAGGAAAAAGTGGGGGAAATGTCGGTCAAGTTGCTTTCGAGAACAGCCAAGGAACGACGCCCCGGTTCTATGGGCTATGCCGAGGCGATGCTTCTGGCCTATAACCGCAAATGCAAATATCCGCTCAAATGGACCAAGCTCTACGAGAAGAATGTGGGGAACAATGAAGGACTGGACATTGATACGGATATGGACGAGGATGAGGGCGGGGACTCTTTTGAGGGAGCTGCCAAAGAATAAGCAAACGGACGGTTCCACCAGGAATCGTCCGTTTGTGATCTTAATCATGGAAGGGAAAAGGCAGGGCGCATATACTCTATCGCTCCTCGGCTGAGACCATATTGCCCGGCCAACTGTTCCCAGTGTCCGGATACTGTTTTGCAGACCTCCTCTGCAGCCTGTTCCGCTTCCTGCGGGGCAAGGCCGAAATAATCGGCTACTTCCAGAGCCAGATCCAAGTCAATGGTGTTATCATACTCACTCACATTGAGGGAAAGCCGGTCCCCCGAGGGGACTGGGTTCACATCATAGAGAGGGGCCAGCCGCCAGCCGGTGGGCGTCAGAAGGAAACCATGGTTGCGCAGATGGTCGTCAGTATTGGATACCGCCATGCTGAACACGATCCGTTTCCACAGCTCGGCCAGATCCTGCCGGGGTGATGCCCCGTTGGCCCGGATGAACGCCGCCAGATCCAGATAGCTGCTTCCGTCCGCTGCCGAGGCTCCATCGGTCTTGCCCAGCAGGGTCATGGCGGAGGCGAAGTGAATGCGGCGGTTGCCGTTTCGGTCAAATCGCTTGACGAGAAAGGTGCTGCCGGTTTTGGAGAACGTCTCCAATTTGGATTCCGGAACATCCAGTCCGCAGAGCCGTGCCAGGTCATGGACGACCTTCTCCCACGCACCGCTGTTATATTCATCATGCTTGGAAGGGAACTTGGCGATCCACAAGGCACCATCTGTGGCCTGCACCGTAGCTTTAGGTCTTGCGCCTCCCAAGGAGGAGCCAGGGGCCAGAAGCTCACGCAGCCATTTTTCATTCAGGCCGCTCTCATCGTTCTCGAAAGCGATAGAGGCGTTTTCCAGCGTCCGAAGGTTTACCCACGGAGGCGTTGCAAACGCTTTATCGTTCGAAAGAAATTCGCCCCCTTCTTCCAGGCTGAACCGCAGCGCCCCCATACGAGATTCGTCATAGACACCCAACAGGAAATCGCTCTCCGTAAGCTTCCGGGGTTTTCGGTCTTCTTTTCTGGCGTCGATGGCCTCCTTGCGCTTCATCAGCAGACGCCCCCAGCGGTCCGGGCAGGAGTCGGAAAACAGGCCAAAGAGCTGCTTGTTCAGCGGCACATACTGCCGCCCGCGGTAGAGGGCCAGATCCGGGTCCAGAGAAAAGGAACTCTCGGCAGATGTCAGCCAGGCCGGATCATACTCAAAGGAAAAGGTCTCCTGTCCGCGGACGAAGCCGCAGCGCAGCCGCCCCAGCAGAGTGGGTGCCTCTCCACGCCAATTTTCATATACATAGATGGTCTTTTCGTCCTGCGCCATGGGCTACTCTCCTTTCTTGGGCGCCCGCCGTCTGGTGGGCAACGCCAGATCTTGCAGCTTCCTGCCGAATTCATCATCTTTTGCAATAAGCAACAGGTCGCTGTCCATATTGTTTAATGCGTGCAACACAGCAGCATAGGAGCCGATGGATACCGTAGGGGTGCCTTTCTCAATGGATATAAGCGTGGCGCGGCTGATCCCGGCACGCTCTGCTACCAATTCCAGGCTCAACTTCCTGCGCAGGCGGGCCAGACGGATCTGCTCACCCATCTGCGCCAGGATCTCCCGTGTTTGCGGCATGATGACCGCAGCTTTTTTTGCCATGCACAATCGCCTCCTAACATAAATTATACTATATTATTTCGGCGATTATGTCAATTATATTTGAAGTTATTAAATTTCTTTTTCTAAGCATTCTTCGATAAGATGCCCTCCTCCGAAGATAATGTCCAGTCTCCCGTCGGGATACACCTTCACACACTCAATCATTTGGTGGACGATGGTATCGTCGTACTCCATCTTTTTGGATGCTCGGTCGGCGATGATCTGCTGTAGTTGAAGGATTCGGCTGTCATTCACCTGATCGGAAGCAAGTGCTTCTTCGAGTTTCTGAATCCGTCCTTGCAGGAGTTCAATGGTATCGGAAAGTTCCTTGAATTCAGCTTCGTGACTCTCGATACCCTCCCCGCTTTCTACACTCTCATTGATAAGAGATACCATTTTCCGATTCAGCCCATCTATTTTTCGCCGGAGCAGGTCGATCTCATCTGTGCCTCCGGTTAGGCCGATTGCTTCACCAATGGTTGCCCGCATGAGTGCCATATAAGTGGCCTCGTCTTCCTCGTTGAATCGGTTGATTGCCCGAACAATAGCGGCGTGGAGGGCGGTCTCATCTACCGTGAGCGAGGTTTTGCAGTAGCGCTTTCCATAGTCTAAGCGGCTGATGCAGCGCCAGACAACTCGCTTTTTTCCTCGGGATGTCCAGGTCACGCGCTTATATCGACTTCCGCATTCGGCGCAGATCATCACATTGGATAGTGCGTACCGGGAGTATTTTCCGGTGGCTGTGGTAGCCGTTTTGGTGGAATTTGGCTCCCGGCTCATCCGCCTGGCGAGTTCTTCCTGCGTTTTGTGAAAGAGCTCTCGGCTGATGATACCAACATAGCTATTCTGTACATAGTACATGGGTGCCTCACCGGTGTTTTTGCGGCGAACCTTGCCAATACAGTCAATTGTGACCGTCTTTTGAAGGATGCTGTCCCCGCAGTATCGTTCATTCCGGAGAATACCCTTAATCATGCTCGCAGAGAAGGAGAATCGTTTTCCTGGTATCTGGAGATTTTCTTCTCTGAGTTTGGTTGAGATCCGGTTGATGGTTTCACCTGACAGGTACATATTAAAGATCCTCTCCACGATGGATGCCTCCTCCGGGACGATCTCCGGTTCTCCGTCTGCACCCTTGCGGTATCCCAGAAGGCACTTATAGTTGAATATGGGCTTGCCCTCCTGAAATCGCTTACGAAAAGTCCAGGTGACATTCTTGCTGATGCTTTCGGATTCAGACTGTGCGAACCCTGCGTAGATGACCAGATAGAGTTCGCTGTCGATTTGCAGTGTGTCTATATTTTGCTCCTCGAAGTAGATGCCAATCCCTCTTGCCCTGAGCATTCGGACATGGTCCAGGCAGTCCACTGTATTACGGGCGAAGCGGGAAACGGATTTCGTGATGATATAGTCGATTTTCCCAGACAAGCAGTCGTTGATCATCTTCTGGAACTGGGGGCGCTTATCTGCACGTGTCCCGGAGATGCCCTCATCTGCGTAGAGTCCGGCGAACTCCCATTCGGGTTTAGCGGCAATCATCTCGGTATATACCTTCTTCTGGTTGGTATAGGATGTGAGCTGCTCCTCGCTGTCGGTGGATACCCGGCAGTAGGCAGCAACCCGCCGCTGATGATACTGCTCCCTGTTGACGATCAGAGAGCGTTTTGGCTCAATAACCGATATTGTTTTCTTGGGTATCTTGGTTACATTCATTTTCTTCATCTCCGATCTCGACATCGGTTTTGGTATGTAGGATCACCTTTCCTCCGCTGCCAAGCGTCAGGTAGGCGGCGATGTCACTAAAGTAGGCCGGGCTGAATTCCTCCTGGGGAGTCATCAGACTTACCCGCTTTCGGGCGATGGATGCGGCGATCTGCAGATGGGTATCGCTCTCAGCATAGAGCCGCTCTGCCATTTCAATTGTTTTGACGATAATCAGTGCATCGCTGGGGTCATCCCGCTCCAGCTCGGCATCAATTTCCCGGTTGATTCGCTGGGCTTCCGCCGACAGCTCTTTTCGCTTTTTGGGGCGGGGGATGAGCAGATAGCTATTGGCGATGATGCGGTTCATCAGGATTGTCACCTTTTCCAACAGGTGTGTATCGGAGATCCGGATGCGCTGACCGCAATCAGGATTGGTGCAATCCCAACTCTCGCGAATCCGGTGCTTGCTGCTCACCCTTCGCCGCATAGGGGCGCCGCACTCCGCACATCGAACCAGATCTCGAAGCAGGTCGATCCCCTCCAGATTTTTCTCGAAGGTGTTCCGCTGGCGGGCTGTTTTCACGGCAGCCGCCTCCTCATACTGTTCTTCCTCAATGATAGGGTCATATTCCCCATCGCCAATGTATTTGGCGTTTCCAATGATCCGTGCGATACGAGCTTTATCCCACACATCCGTTCTCTCACTGTAGGGGATCTTCCTCTCAGTCAGCAGCTCGGCAATACTTTGGAGGGATGCGCCGTTGATGTAGGCGCTGAATATCTCGCGGATGACCGCAGCTTCATCCTGTGCGATGACTGTCCTTCCATTTCTCATGGTGTAACCGTATGGGATATAGCGTATCTTCTTCATGGCGAGGTTCCTCTCTGTCAGAGCATTTCTGTGAATCTCAGCCCGCCGATGAGGGTGACTGTCATTTCATCCCGGCGGCTGATACTGATGGCCTGAACAATCTCAGTAAAAAGCTTCTCATCGAAGCGGTCCAGTGGTTCCTCGAGCTCTTCCAGCAGCTTTTTCAGCCGCGTCAGTTCCTCTATCATATGGGTAATGCCCGAGGAGAATTCACATTGGCGCTCCCGCTTCAGCCGGCGCAGTTGGTCGTTAATCTCCCGCACCTGAGCTTTATGGACCTCATCTTTGAGGTATCCCTTTGCATGTAGCTGCTCCACCATCACCAGCTTGGCGTTCAGATCTGCAATGTTCCGGCTGATCTCCCTTGCGGCCGTGTTTTTCTGCTTTCGCTTCAGCTCGGCGGATTCCAGACGGAGTAGAGTCTGACCCAGGATGTCGTATTCAGAGAACCGAAGCTTATTGACCATGGCGATGAAGGCATCGTAGATCCTCTCCTCGCTGTAGTAGTTTGAGCCGCACTGGGTACGATCCTGAATGTGTTTGGAGCATCCCCACTTTACTGTCCCGGAAACCTGCCTCCTGCGAAAATACGAGCCGCACTCAGAACACTGAATGCGGCTCGTAAGAGGGTAGATATTTTGCGTTGTAGATTTTCCAAAGACATCCTGACGCTTTTTCAAGAGGAGCTGGACCTTGTCAAAGGTATCTCGGTCAATAAGAGGAGCGTGGGTCATGGAGGCGTAGAACATATCCTCCTGACCTCGATTTCGGAACTGTTTGAAGGGGACTGTGGTGTCGCGGTAGGTTTTCTGATATTTGCAATCGCCGCAATACCGCTCATTTCCAAGGATGTATGCCACCTTGGTGGAGCGCCAGGTGGATTTCCCAGTTTTGGTTTTGATGCCGCGGCTGTTGAGATCCCGGGCGATCTCCGATGTAGACTGGCCGCTCAGGTAGTTTTCGAACATCATGCGGACGATGGCCGCCTCCGGTTCATAGACCACCAGCGCCTTATCCACCAGCCGGAAGCCGTAAGGAGCGTTGCTGTCCACATATTCCCCAGACTGCATCCGCTTCACGATGGAAAGCCGCTGGTTCTGGGAAATTGCCTTAGACTCCTCCTGTGCGATGGCAGAGAAGGTATTGAGCAGCATCTCATCTCCGAGGGCCAGGGTGTAGATTCCCTCTTTCTCAAACTGCACCCCCACGCCGAGCAATTTCAGCTTCCGGACATATTCCAGAGACTCCTTGGCGTTTCGGGCGAAACGGGAGACGGATTTGGTGACGATCAGGTCGATTTGGTGCTGTTCGCACATCTTGATCATTCGCTGGAATTCGGTGCGGTTCTGTGCGTTCATGCCAGAGAGCCCTTCGTCAGCGAATATCTCCACCAGCTCCCACTCTTTTTTTCTCTGAATGAGGCTGGTATATACCCGAATCTGGTTGGTGTAGGAGTTCTGCTGATCAGCCGAATTGGAAGATACCCGGCAATAGGCGGCGACTCGAACTTTGCGGATTTCCTGCCTGGTGATGGGCGAGATGAGTTTGACCTGCGGCATCAACAGCCCTCCTTTCTGGCTGAATTTTGGATTGTACTACATTTTGGTACCATCCACTTTTCCGGTTCAAGCAACATTATAGTCAACGGCAAGGCAAAGTCTATTGAAAGAACGCAGAGAAGTAAATTTCTACACAAGCGACAAGACCTGATGCCCAAAATACATCAATTTAGACGGTTCCTTCTGAACATTTAATCTGCGATGACGAGATCGGAGCCGGTGAGCTTCTGGTAGTAGCGCTTGGCTCGCTCATACTCGGCCTGAGTGATCACGCCACCTTCCCGCATCGACTTCAGCACGGCCACAATAGCAAGGTTCAATGAAGGCGTCTTAAGGCCCCTTCACTTTACAACGGACATATTTGCAGCAAACCACAACCATCAGCCAAAAATATTTTTTGCTTTTTTCTGAATGAGGCGGATCGCATTCTGGACGCTCTGATAGCTAACATCCATCCGGTCTGCATATGCCTTGTAGCTGATCCCATTCAAAATGCAGGCTTGATATATGCCATATTGGGTAGGAGTCAAGCTTTCTCGCAAGCTCCTCTCCAGCAGCTTCGTGGAAATCTCTTCCGTATAGTCGTAGGTGTCGGCTAACCAGCTGGAGTCTGCCACATCTTCGGGAAGCATATCCAGAGAGAGAACCGTTGGAGCGGTTTTCCCTTCTCTGGATGGACCCTGCTCCGGAGATATGGTGCGCCGGAGACGCTTCTCCTCTGAGCGCAGAACCTGCATGACAGAGCGTTCCACCTCCGTTATTTCGCCGGTAGCTTTGATCCGAACCATGCATTTTCCTTCCTCTGTGGTCCACAGGTCGTAATCGAATTCAACTGGGGTCTTCGGGATACTCATTGTCTTGTCCTTTCCGCTGGCACGAAGCCGCGGAAAGGCAAGACAACAAAAGAGCCGCATGACGGTGGTCATTCTGTCCGTGCCGATAAACAGAGTCTTTCGACTCTATCCATGCGGCATCAGGATGACTACACCTATCAGGCGGCTCCACAGCTCAGCTATGTGATTCAGTTTTTATTTAGTCCTCCTTCGGGCGAAGGCGAAACACGATTTTTCTCATGCTCAAAACATCAAAGACGGTGACTTTTCCGCACTTTTTGCACTTTGTTTCGACATGACCTCTTGTGTCCTCATATACGACGATTGAGTTATGCTGGCAGTACGGGCATTTGATATATCGCGGCTTTTGCGCCGCAATCGCCTCCCGCGCCCGGATAATTTTGCCCAACATTTCTGCGGAAGGCTCTGTAATACGAATGTTTTTGCTCATGCCCACACCTCCAGTGGATCAACAAACTCTGCATACGGGCGTTCTTCCAGATACCCAAGCTGCCGGAGCCGAATTACGGCGGCAGACTTGGACACGCCAAGAGCTTGACAGAGAAGTGAAAGTGCCAGCTTGTCCGCATATGAAAACCTCCCTTCATAGCTAATCAGGGTCCGACATTGAGCGAAAAGCCACATGGCCCGCTTTATCTCCGCCTGGGGCATGAGAAGAGCGGCTCCCAAGGCATTGGCCTGCCACTCGTTCCAGTCCTCTCTACTTTTCAAGTCTCGGAGGGAGTAGGACCGCCGCTCCGAATAGGATTCGCGGCATTTTTGCTGGGACTCCTCGGACTCCATTTGAAACAAGATTTGATGTGCGCACTCATGCGCCAGAGTGAACCGACGCTTGCCGCACAGTTTCTTGACCTTGCCGGCCTCAAGAAAGCTGGAGTCCAGAAGAATTTGATTTTGTTTGAGTTCTATGGTGCGAACTGTTCCCATTTCCTCGATGATGTACTCGGCATCGGCATAGCTGGTCAGACCACAGATACTCCCATCTACGGACAATCGGGCAAATCGAACACTTAGCCCGAGGTAGTCGCGAGCAAACTGGTCGATGGGTGTTGCGCGAACGTATTTATCCCCAAGGGCTGCGCTGACGCAGTAGAAGAACTTGTTGAAGTCCTGAATTACAGCTGCACCGATATCCTCTATTTGGTGGTGAGAAAGAATCATTGACTTGCCCCCTTTGCTTCCACGAACCACTTGTTCCCTTCGCTGAACAGGAAGGTTTCCTTGCCGTGGATTATGACGGTATATCGGATGCCACCTCCGCTTACCTTGGAGGAAGCAGCTCTGCATTTGTATTTCAGCTGGTCAATTTGATAGATACGGCCATTTGCCCAGCGGATGAACCGGGGGTGAACTACACCGTTTTGGTCTACATCAAGATTAACAGAGACATATTCTTTTCTGCATTGTACCTCCATTACAATACCCTCCGTTTTTCTGCCCGCTTCACGAACAATTTTTCGTGTTTTCGATTGACAAAATCTTTGCTCGTGTGTTAACATTTACACGAACAGAATTTCGTGTTACGCTCCTATTATAGCCAGAACAGATTTTCGTGTCAATCCCGTTTTGCGAAAAAGTGTTCGTGTTGATGGCAGAGAAACAGAAAGAGGTGCCTTTATGGGGTTTAAAGAACGGCTGAAAGAAAAGCGGCTTGAGGCTGGATTAACACAGGCTGAACTTGCAGAAAAGGTTTCTGTAACTGCGCGGACGATTCAGAATTACGAAATGGGTTCAAGGAAACCGGGCAACATGAAGGTGGTCGGCGATATTGCTACTGTCCTTGGCACTACACCAGAATACCTTCTCACCAGCGCAGATGTCTATTCCGTAGAAGCCCATCAGAAGGGTGGAGCAAAAGCAGCGCGAAACATCGATGAACTGGTCGGTGAGGTGACCGGCCTGTTTGCCGGCGGCCAACTTTCCGAAGATGCGCTTGAGGGGGCAATGCGGGCCCTCAACGATGCCTATTGGATGGCCAAGGAGAAGAACAAGAAATTTACGCCCAAAAAATATCGCCAGCAGGAGGAGTAAATCCATTCTGTGGGGCTCAAGATGTGAGATAATGATGAAAAGCATCCGCAGGATGGAGGTGGGCTTATGACCGGTAAAATGCTCTCCAAAGTCGGCGCATCCCTGGTGCGGCGCTTCGGAACACGCGATCCCTTCCAGATTGCGAAAGAGTTGGGAATCTCTGTTCTTCTTTGTGAGGATTTTGGCTCTCTAAAAGGAATGTACCGCGTCATCAAACGCAATCGATTTATTTTTCTGAACAAGGATCTGGGGGACAGAATGCTCCGCATCGTCTGTGCCCATGAGCTGGGGCACGACCAGCTTCATCGGAAGTTGGCACAGGCAAACAGCCTTCATGAATTCATGCTGTATGACATGACCACACGGCCAGAGTATGAGGCGAACATTGTTGTTGCAGAAATTCTGATTGACAACGAGGAGTTGCTGGACTACATCTATACCTATCGCTATTCTGCTGAACAAATCGCCAGGGCGATGGATACGGATATCAACCTGGTTGCCTTAAAAATAGCGCACCTGACGGAACTCGGATACGATTTGCGGCCTGTGAATCATAGAAGTGATTTTTTGCGGTAGTTCTACTGGGAAGGAGTTTCTCCATGAAGTACAAGTTGTACCGATCCTTCGGGAATCTGGATAAAGATGTCCGTAGACATGAACTGGTTGCCGTGGAGTATGGCATGAACCTGGAGGCAGTGACGAATGCACTAATTCGTGCGGTAGCCGATGATCTGGCTGGAACGCCTGAATACGCAAATTATGAAACCGCCGCTTTTGCGCCGGAGCCGGTCAAGGGGTTCCGCCGTGTTCGGAGGTACGACTATGAGATGACAGGAATTGTTTATCCAACTTATGCGGACAAGAATATCCTGATTGACTACGGTATTGTTGAGGAAAACGAACTCGAGAATTAATGTTACAACCAATTTCGAGCAGCGTTTTGGCGTTAAATAGCGAGAATCCAGAGGGGGCAGTTTTAGTATGAAGCAAAGGTCCTATATCGCAATCGACCTCAAGAGCTTCTATGCCTCCGTCGAGTGCCGGGAGAGAGGTCTCGATCCTCTGGATACCAACTTGGTGGTTGCCGACGAGAGCCGTACCGACAAGACCATCTGCCTTGCCGTTACGCCGTCCTTAAAGGCCTATGGGATCTCAGGTCGTGCTCGGCTGTTTGAGGTGGTCCAGCAGGTGAAGGAGGCCAACCGTGGTCGGCTTCACGATGCGCCTGGGCATCGATTTTCTGGAAAGTCTTGCTTTCTCTCTGAATTAAATGCCACACCGGGGCTGGAGATCGACTATCTGATTGCACCACCGCGTATGGCCTACTACATGGAGTACAGCACACGCATCTACAGCATCTATCTGAAATATATTGCTCCAGAGGATATCATCGTATACTCCATTGATGAAGTGTTCATGGATGTCAGCGATTATCTATCCACCTACAAACTTACCCCCAGAGAACTTGCAATGAAAATTATCCTGGATGTGATCGAGAATACCGGAATTACAGCCACCGCAGGTATTGGTACGAATCTTTATTTATGTAAAGTCGCAATGGATATCTTGGCAAAACATATCCCTGCGGATGAGAACGGCGTGCGCATCGCAGAGCTGGATGAGATGACCTACCGTCAAACCATGTGGTCGCACCAGCCACTCACCGATTTCTGGCGGGTTGGACGTGGATACGCCAAGAAGTTAGAGGCACACGGAATGTTTACCATGGGCGATGTTGCGCGAATGTCGGTATGCAATGAGGATCTTCTTTACCAGCTCTTTGGGAAAAACGCTGAGTTGTTGATTGACCATTCGTGGGGCTGGGAACCCTGTACCATCCAAGCGGTTAAGGCATATCATCCCAGTGAAAACAGCCTTGGTTCCGGTCAGGTTCTGCATTGCCCGTATTCCGCAGAAAGGGCTCGGTTGGTGCTGAGAGAAATGGCAGAGCAACTGGCACTGGATTTGGTGAGTAAGAAGCTGATGACCGACCAGATTGTTCTGACGGTCGGCTATGACATCGAGAACCTAACTGATCCGGCACGGCGAAATCGTTATCATGGCCCAATAGTCAAGGATCACTATGGCCGCGAGGTTCCAAAGCACGCCCATGGAACCGAGCGCCTGAACGATTATACCTCCTCTACAAAGAAAATCATGGGGGCAGCTACAGCGCTCTTTGATCGTATTGTGAATACCGACCTCATGGTGCGGCGACTTAACATCGTTGCGGGTCGGGTGATTTCAGAGAGTGAGGCGATGACCAGAGAGGGCGAATTTGAGCAGATGGATCTGTTCACCGATTATGCTGCCGTTGAGGCTCGTCGAAAACAAGAGCAAGCAGAACTGGATCGGGAGCGAAAAATGCAGGAGGTTATGCTCACTATTAAGAAGATGGTGCCCATACGAACTATGAATTATCGGCGCATAGACCGCACGGTTGCAGGACATATTCGACCCATCCGTTACATCTGTACCCTCAGTCTGTGAGGGGGAACATCGTATAGGAGAAGGCGGCAGCGGGATGAATCTGCTGTGGCTGCAGATAAACTTTGCGCGCTTCCAAGCTGAGGAGTTTACACTGAATTTGGGATGGCCGCTATGCCCGTGTCAGCCTGCCCAGTGGAAACTTCAGCAGCACACACGCTTCTGTAACGGCTGTGTCGGCTGACAGAAGCGTGGAATGGGCTGGAACTTTAATCAGTTTTTGTGGATACAGTGGTCAAAACATCCATAGACTCCCTTGAGCCGCTGGCGGCTCAAGGGAGTTTTTTACGATAAATTCAGATTCCTCGATAAATCTCGGTTTGCCCTTGCATAAAGAAAAAAATAAATGTATGATTATTAGACACTTGATTGTGAGGAGTGCAGAGAAGAATGTCCATTGAAACGTCGAAAAAGAAAAAAGGCATCCAGATGCCCCACACGTACATTATTCTGTTTCTGATCGTGTTGGTTGTCTGCCTGCTGACCTACGTGATTCCTGCCGGCCAGTTTGAGCGCCAGGAGGATGCCAGCGGCCGTATGCTGATTGTACCGGGTACATACACTCAGGTGGAATCGTCACCGGTTTCACCGCTGGAAATCCCCATGGCTTTTGTGAGAACTCTGGGCAGCTCCAGCGTAAACGAGATCATCTTCTTTATTTTCATCATCGGCGGCGCCTTTGAGCTGATTATGCAGACAGGGATGATCACCGCCTTTTGTGCCAAGCTGGGCAAGATGTTTGCGGGAAAAGAAAAGCTGCTCATCCCCATCTTCATTACGGTCTTTGCCGTAGGCGGCTTCACCATGGGAATGTCTGTGGAGGTTCTGGTGTTTGTGCCTATTGGGATTGCAGTGGCCAAGGCAGTGGGCTATGATACCATCACAGGTACAGCCATGATCGCCATGGGCTCCATCGTGGGCTTTACGGCGGGCATCTATAATCCCTTTAATGTGGGGGTGGCTCAGTCCATCGCGGGTGTGACTCCCATGTTCTCCGGAGCCTGGTATCGCTGGATTATCCTGGTGGCGTTTATTGTTGTGACCAGCCTGTATATTATTCATTACGCGGAGAAGGTAAAGAAGAATCCCTCCAAGAACCTGATGGGGAACGAGGATTCCAACCTGGAGGATGTGGATGTATCTGCGATTGAAGTGACCGGACGGCACAAGCTGATCCTTCTGGCCGTTGTCATCGCGTTTGCCGTTTTGATTTACGGCGTGGCCTACTTGGGATGGTTTATCACCGAAATGGCTACTTTGTTTTTGGTGCTGGGTGTGGTATGCGGTATTCTGGCCGGGTTCAGCGGCAACAAGATCTGCGATCTGTATGTGCAGGGCATGGCCAATATCACCTTCGGTGCGATGATTGTGGGAGTGGCCGGTACGATCAATACCGTTATGGTGGACGGCATGATCATTGATACCATTATCAATGCCTTGGCCAATGCGATTGTGGCACTGCCCAGCTCGGTAAAGATCATCGGTATGTTCCTGGTGCAGACCATCATCAACCTGCCCATCAACTCTGGTACGGGCCAGGCGGCAGCCACCATGCCGATCATGGCGCCTGTGGGCGATCTGGTGGGCCTGACCCGCCAGAGCACTGTGCTGGCCTTCCAGCTGGGTGACGGCCTGACCAATGCCATCTACCCCACTTCGTCCACCATGCTGGGATTTTTGGCTGCGTCCAAGATTCCCTATTCCGTGTGGCTGAAGTACGTCATTAAGCTGGTGATTTTGCTCAGCCTGGTTTCTATGGCCTTCCTGGCTTTGGCTGTGGTGATCGGTTACTGATCCGTTTAGAGCTGGCCGCCGCAACTGCATGGCGCGACGGCAGGATATTATAGATTTCAAAGATATGGGATGGGACATGCCATGGAAGAAATTCAGAAGCAAATTGCGAATATCGTTTCAGAGCTGATGCCGCAGCTGTGCGCGCTGAGCGACGAAATTTTTGATTACGCCGAGCCGGGCTATGAGGAGTACCGCTCCTCAGCTGCGCTGACAAAGTGGCTGCGAGCCCACGATTTTGAAGTAACCATTCCCTACGCCGGGCTGGATACGGCTTTTTGTGCCGTGTACCGCCACAAGGGAGGGCGGGCTGCCGGAGGGCGCGCGGTAGGATTTTTAGGGGAATATGATGCGCTGCGGGGCCAGGGACATGGCTGCGCCCACCATATGCAGACCCCTGCCATGATCGGCGCGGCAATGGCCCTGCGGGGAGTGCTGGAGTCTTCGGACCAGCCCTTTGAGATCCATGTGATCGGGACGCCCAGCGAGGAGTCGCTGGACGGAGGCAAAAACGAGATGGCCGCCCACGGCGGGTTTGACCATATTGATGTGGCCTTCATGGTGCACGGCAGCACATTGACCCAGCTGGAGACGCCCTCTCTGGCTCTGATCGAGATGGATGTGGAATTTCACGGCAAAACCGCCCACGCGGGTATTGCGCCTTATGCTGGGCGCAGCGCAGTGGATGCGGTGACCATGCTGCAGACAGGGCTTGGGCTCATGCGCAATCACCTCAAGGATTCCAGCCGGGTGAGCAATATTGTGCTGGCTGGGGGGACGGCAGTCAACTCCGTGCCCGATTTTGCCAAGGTTAAGGTAGAGATCCGCCACTCCTCCATGGCGTATCTGGAGAGCGTGGAGCAGTGGACCCGGGAGATTGCCCAGGCTGCTGCCATGGCTACCCAGACACAGGTACAAATTACCCCTGTGGCGCATATTTACAACACCACCATCAATGATGCCATGGGTGCGCTGCTGATGGAGTGTGCAGAAAAATTTGCGTGTGACGGAATTGCTCCGCCCCGGAAGGACTGCGGTTCTACCGATTTCGGCGCGGTGACCCACCGGCTGCCCAGCTGCTGCCTGCGGGTAAAGACCATCGAGACAGATGATCCTCCTCACACGGACGCATGGGTAAAGACCGGGAAAGAGGCGCGGGCTCATCAGGGCATCTATGACGGTGCTGTGTGCTGTGCACTGGCTGCCTTCCGCCTTGTGACGGATGAGGCTGCCTGGCAGGATGTGTACCAGTGTTTCCTTGCGCACCAAAAGGAGAATTGAGGAATGGAAGAACTCTCACGGGGATGGCTGATGGAGACACTGGATG
>NZ_CALADU010000054.1 GCF_937890665.1 uncultured Subdoligranulum sp. | reverse complement strand
GTGGAGACCATGTATATGGCCCATCAGCTGGACGGTTTGGTGTTGGTGCCCAACTGCGACAAGATCGTGCCCGGCATGGTCATGGCCGCAGTGCGGATGGATGTGCCCGCGGTGGTCTGCTCCGGCGGTCCCATGCTGGCGGGGCGGTACGGCGGCGAGGAAGTGAGCCTTTCCAAGATGTTCGAGGCGGTGGGCGCCTACAAAGCGGGCCTCATCAACGATGAACAACTGGAGGACTGCACCTGCAACTGCTGCCCGGGCTGCGGTTCCTGCTCCGGTATGTATACCGCCAACAGCATGAACTGCCTGTGCGAGGCCATCGGTATCGCGCTGCCCGGCAACGGCACCATTCCCGCCGTTTATGCCAAGCGCCTGCAGTTGGCCAAGCATGCCGGTATGGCCATCATGGATCTGGTCAAGCGCGGCGTTACCGCCCGCCAGATCATCAACGAACGGTCCATCCGCAATGCGCTGGCCTGCGATATGGCGCTGGGCTGCTCCACCAATACGGTGCTGCACCTGCTGGCCATTGCGCAGGAGGCCGGTGTGCCCATCGACTTGGCGCTCTTTAACGAGATCAGTGCCAAGACCCCCAACCTCTGCCATCTGGCCCCGGCAGGTCCCACCCACATGCCCGACCTCTACGAGGCCGGCGGTATTCCGGCGGTACAGGCCGAGTTGGCCAAGGCGGGCCTCCTTGATTTGGAGGTGCCCACCGTTACCGGCAAAACACTGGGCGAGAACATCGCGGGGGCGAAGATTTTGGATGAGAAGGCCATCCGGCCCATCACCAATCCTTACAGCCAGACCGGTGGTTTGCAGATCCTGTGGGGCAACATCGCCCCCGACGGCTGTGTGGTTAAGCGCAGCGCCGTGGCACCGGAAATGCAGGTCCACAGCGGCCCGGCCCGGGTGTTCGACAGCGAGGAAACAGCCATTGCGGCCATCTATGCCGGAGAGATCCATCCCGGCGATGTGGTGGTTATCCGGTACGAAGGCCCCAAGGGCGGTCCCGGCATGCGGGAGATGCTCAACCCCACCAGCGCGCTGGCAGGCATGAAGCTGGACACCACCGTGGCGCTGATCACCGACGGACGGTTCTCCGGCGCCAGCCGCGGCGCGGCCATCGGTCACGTTTCGCCGGAGGCTGCTTCGGGCGGTCCCATCGGTTTGGTCAAAGAGGGAGACACCATCGAGATCGATATTCCCCATGCATCCATCCATTTGGCGGTGGATGACGAGGAACTGGCACGCCGCAAGGCGGCCTACGTCCAGCCGGAACCCAACGTGAAGTCGGGCTGGCTGGCCCGGTATGCGCGGTTGGTCACCAGCGCCAATCAGGGCGCGGTACTGCAATAACCCGCAGGATTCCGATTTTTTCAGTACGCAGCGGTTGTGCGGCCGCTGCGTACTTTTTTGTGGCGGAAAAAGAAAAAGGCTCCCACAATCCGGCGGAACATGGTATAATCAAACCGAATTTTGTCTATACGAAGGTAAGAAAAGAGGAATCTCATGGTTTCGTTGCTGCTGCCAGTGATTTATCTGGCGTTTATCAGTTTGGGCCTGCCCGACGGCCTGTTGGGGGCTGCTTGGCCCAGTATGTATCAGGCGCTGGGCGCCGGCCTTTCTTGGGCTGGTGCGGTGTCCATGATCATCTCGGCGGGCACCATTGTCTCCAGTTTGGGCAGTGATTGGCTCAACAGCCGTCTGGGAACCGGCAAGGTGACAGCGGGCAGCGTGGCCCTTACCGCAGCGGCGCTGTTTGGATTTTCCAGTTGTACCGCTTTCTGGCAGCTCTGCCTATGGGCGGTGCCCTACGGTCTGGGCGCGGGCAGCGTGGACGCTGCCTTGAATAACTATGTGGCCCTGCATTACGAAAGCCGCCATATGAGCTGGCTGCACTGTATGTGGGGCATTGGCGCCACCATCGGTCCGATCATTATGGGACGGGCATTGGCAGCCGGAAGCTGGCAGGGGGGCTATCGGGTCATCTCGCTGCTGCAAATTGTCCTTACCGCGGTGTTGGTATTCAGCCTGCCTCTTTGGAAACGTCCCGATGAGGACGGCGCGGCGGTGGGCGTAACGCCGGAGCACCGCAGCTTGCCCCAGTTGCTGCGCATCCCCGGCGTGCCGGAAGTTATGGTCAGTTTTGCCTGCTACTCGGCGGTGGAATGCACCGCCGGTATGTGGGCGGCCAGTTATTGCACCTTGGTGCGGGGCATCGATGCAGAAACGGCAGCAGGATGGGCCAGCCTATTCTATCTGGGCATCACGGTGGGACGTTTCTTCTGCGGTTTTCTGACCATGCGCTTCAACGACCATCAGATGATCCGCGGCGGACAGGCGGTGATCCTGTTGGGGTTGGCGCTGATCTTTTTGCCCGGCGGCAACCGGCTGCTGTTTGCGGGATTGATGATCGTGGGGCTGGGGTGCGCGCCGATCTATCCCAGCATCATTCACGAGACCCCCGCCAACTTCGGACGCAACCTGAGTATGTCGATGACGGGGGTCCAGATGGCGGCGGCCTATGTGGGCACGACGCTGCTGCCGCCGCTGTTTGGTTTGCTGGCCCAGCATATCAGCATGACCCTTTTCCCGTGGTATCTTTTGGTGGCGCTGGTGGTGATGACCGGTTCCTCCGAGGCGATGCACCGCAAGACGGCGGCGCATCGTGCCGCCAATCTTTCCCAATAAGGGCGGTACACCTGTTTTTTTTCGTCAAAATCCTGTATAATGGAACAAAAGAAAATAAGGAGGGTCCCTATGCAGAAGTGCAGCCTTTGCGGCGGTAAAGTCGTCAACGGACGGTGTGAGGAGTGCGGTCTGCCCATCCCGCCCGAGAACCGCTACGTTTTGCGCAGCGAAACCGCACATACCCACGAGGTAAACGGTGAGAAGATTTTGCATCGGGTCCGGCAGGCGCCGGATAAAAAACCGTTCTACACCTGCCCGCCGGAGCGCCGCACCAAATCCCAGACGCGGCGCCGCTCCATTGAACCGCGGGACGAAAAGCGCCGTGCCCCGGTGGCACGGTTCATGTGGAGCATCTTTGTGATCGTGGTGGTTATCAACCTGTTGCCAGTACTGATTACCTCCTGCTCGGCCTAATCGATGCCATACAAGCACCACCGCCCGGCACAACGGCTGGTCGGTGGTCTTTGTGCGCCCACTTTGCGGTGTATCCCCATCAAAAAGAGGAAGTGTTGGAAAGATGGTTTTTAATTCCCCACAGTTTTTGCTGTTTTTGCCGCTGGTTGTGCTGGCCTATTATCTGGTGCCGCGCCAAGGCCGTAATCTGTGGCTGCTCATTGCCAGCTATTTCTTTTATATGTGCTAGCATCCGGCACACCTGCCGGTCCTGCTCTTCGTCACGGCGGTGGCCTATTTCGGCGGTCTAGGGCTGGCCAAGCTGCGCCATCACCGGCGCCTATGGCTGGGGGGCGCGGTTCTGCTGGCATTTTTGCCGCTTATCACCCTCAAGTACCTGACTTTTCTGGTCAATTCTTGCTTGGTGGTGCTGGCGCATCTGGGGATTCAGATCGCACCGCCGGTTTTCAGTTGGCTGCTGCCCATGGGCATTTCTTTTTATACGCTGCAGGCAGTGGGCTATCTCATCGATGTCTACCGCGGCGAACCCGCCGAAAAAGCCTGCTGCAAATCGCACTGTTTGTGGCCTTTTTCCCGCAGTTGGCGTCGGGTCCCATCAGCCGGGGCAAAAGTCTGCTTGCCCAGTTCCATGCACCCCAAAAGCTGCAATTTGATCATCTGCGGGACGGCGTACTGTTGATGATTTGGGGGTACTTCCTCAAAATTGTCATTGCGGACCGTGCGGCCATCTTTGTAAATACCGTATACACGCTGGAAAACGGCTTTGATGGCTGGTTTTTGATTGTGGCCACGCTGCTGTTCGGTGTGCAGTTGTACTGCGATTTCTCCGGCTGCACCACCATCGCTATGGGGGCGGCCAAGCTGCTGGGCATCGATTTGATCGATAACTTTCAAGCGCCCTATCTCTCCCGCTCCAATGCGGAATTTTGGCGCCGCTGGCACATCTCGCTTTCCACATGGTTCCGGGACTATCTGTATATTCCGTTGGGCGGCAATCGCAAGGGCAAAGCCCGCAAATACCTCAACGTGCTGATCACCTTTGCCGTCAGCGGCCTGTGGCATGGCGCCCAGTGGTCGTTTGTGTTTTGGGGCTTGCTCAACGGTTTGTATCAGGTGGTGGGGGATTTGCTGCGCCCGGTGCGCCGCAAACTGCTGCACCTCACCGCCTTGGATACCGACACGTTGGGGCATAAAGTTGTGCAGGTTGTCTGTACGTGCCTTTGCGTGAACCTGTCCTGGGCATTTTTCCGGGCCAACCGCCTGATGGATTCCCTGACGATTCTGCACAGCATGTTGACCGCCAAAAACTTCTTTATTTTGTTTGACGGCTCCCTGTATACCTGTGGTTTGGACGCCATCAATTTCCGGCTATTGCTGGTATATATCGGCATTTTGTTTGTGGTGGACCTGTGCAAGTATAAGGGCATTGTGATCCGCCGCGGTATCGCCCGGCAAAGCTGGCTGTGTCAGGTGCTGGTGGTAACCTTTGGTGTGTTGGCCATTCTGCTGCTGGGGGTCTATGGCCCCGGGTTTGAGGCAGCTGACTTCATCTATTCGCAATTCTAAGAGGGGGAGAACAAGAATGGTAAAACGCATTGCGGCCAGTCTGCTGTGTTTGGTGCTCATTGTGGTGGGCATCATCGGGCTGGGGCATATTACCCGGCCTACCGGGGACGATGTGGCCATTGCAGGGATCAATGCTTTCCATGCTTTGCCGGAAAACTCTGTGGATGTCATCGTGTACGGTTCCAGCCATGCATGGCGTAACGTCAACGTGAACGCCATGTACGACAACTACGGCATTGCCGCCTACAACTATGGCTGCAACTGGCAGCACTGGAACACCACGTGGCTGTTCTTCCACGATTCGCTGCGCACCCAGTCGCCCAAGGTGGCACTGATCGAAACCTTTCATGTGAACAGCAATCTTTTTGATACCGACATGGACGGTGAAATCTACTACACCACCGCCATCCCGGAATCTTCCTACAAGCAGCAGTATCTGGATATGTGTTTTGAAGGGGACATCAGCCGATATCTGTCCTACTACATTCCGCTGGTGGCCTACCATGAGAACAAAACCGAGCTGACGGCGGATAACTTTACCGACACCAGCAACACGGTGGACTTTTTGGACACCAAAGGTTTTTATCCCCGGGACGGGGAGTTTGTGGCCGATGTAAAGGACTGGACCCAGATGGAAAAGTGGGTCATCGGGGAACGGTCACTGGCCATGCTGGACGACATCGTCAACACCTGTCACGAGCAGGGCATCGAGGTGGTGTTCTTCACCGCGCCCTGGTCCACCGAGGAATTCCAGTATTTTGACGCTATGCAGCAGTACGCCGATGAGCATGGCTGTGCGTATATCAATATGTTCGAGCATATGGCGGACGCAGGCATCAGTCAGGAAACCGATTTCTGTGACCCCCATCACCTCAACATTTCCGGCGCCACCAAGATGGCAAACTATCTGGGCGCTTATCTGAAAGAACACTACAATCTGCCCGATTGGCGCACGGTGCCCGGCAATCTGTGGGAAAACCACGCCTAAACCAAAACGGACGGCTGGAAAGCCGTCCGTTTTTTTGCGTTAGTTCAGTGTCTTGCCGAAAAATTCCAGTTCAGGCCGGATCACGCCCATCAGGGCATCGAACTGGTCGGGGGTCAGGCTTTGGGCGCCGTCGCTCTTTGCCTTGGCGGGGTCGTTGTGGGTTTCAATCATCAGGCCGTCCGCCCCGGCGGCTACGGCGGCCTGCGCCAGTGCCGGGACCATAAAGGCAATACCCGCTGCGTGGCTGGGGTCGATGACCACCGGCAGGTGGGTCATCTTTTTCAGCATGGGAATGGCGGAAATATCCAGCGTGTTGCGCATGCTGTTCTCAAAGGTGCGGATCCCCCGCTCGCAGAGCACCACGTTGGGGTTGCCCTCGGCCATGATGTACTCGGCGCTCATGACCAGCTCCTCCAGCGTGGAGGAAAGTCCCCGCTTGAGCAGCACCGGAACGTTCAACTTGCCCGCGGCTTTCAGCAGCTCAAAGTTCTGCATGTTCCGCGCGCCGATCTGGATCATGTCCACCTTCGCATCCAGAAAGAGGGGAATGTGCTCGTTGTTCATCAGCTCGGTGACGATGGGCTGGCCGGTGACCGCCCGGGCTGCCTGCAGCAGTTCCAGCCCTTCGGCCCGCAGGCCTTGAAAGCTGTACGGGCTGGTGCGGGGTTTGAAGGCACCGCCCCGCAGAATGCTGGCCCCTGCGGCTTGTACCCGCTGGGCAATGCCGATGATCTGCTCCCGGCCTTCCACGCTGCAGGGGCCGCTCATCACGGCAAAATAGCCGCCGCCGATCTTGTGGCCGCCCACATCCACCACGGTGTCATCGGGGTGGAACTTGCGGTTGGCTTTCTTGTACGGTTCGCTGACCCGGCGGCAGGTTTCCACCACCGGGTTGGCCAGCACCCAGCTCTCCGCCAGTGCTTTGGTATCTCCAATCAGGCCCAAAATGTGGGTGTCGTGGCCCACCGAATCATTGATCTCAAAGCCCATGCCGCGCAGTTCGGTGCAGAAATTCTGGACCTGTTCGGTGGGGGCGTTCTGTTTTAATACAATAATCATAATGCTTTCTCCTGTGCAGTGGTTCTTTGTCAATATCGAGATTTTAACACTTTAAAGCGTTGAAGTCAAGCCCCCTTGCAGAAAAAATTCGGGCGGATTATAATAAGGGCCGGAATGCGTTGATAAAAGAGGGATTTCTATGGGAAAAGAAGCCAAAACCAATGCTATGCGGATGCTGGAGCGGGCCAAGATCGCCTACACCGCCCACGAGTACCCCCACGAGGAGGGGCAGGCCGTGGATGGCGCTACGGTGGCCCAACTGACCGGACAGGACCCGGCCCGGGTGTTTAAGACGCTGGTTACGCAGGGGGCAGACCGCAACTACTATGTGTTTGTGGTCCCGGTGCTGGCCGAATTGGACTTGAAGAAAGCCGCTAAGGCTGCCGGGGTCAAGAGCGTGGCGATGATTCATGTGGCGGACATCAACAAGGTCACCGGGTATATCCGGGGTGGATGCAGCCCGGTGGGAATGAAAAAGCAGTATGTCACAGTCTTTGATGAGAGCTGTCTGACCCAACCCACCATGCTGGTATCAGGGGGACGGATCGGCACCCAGATCGAGTGTGCTCCGCAGGACCTGATCCGGGCTTCCCGGGGGAAGACCGCCGCGATTACACAGGTGCATGACCAATGATGCGGCTGGATAAATATCTTTCGGAGCGCACCGGCCTGACCCGCAGCGAGAGCCGCAAGGCCATCACCAAGGGACGGGTTGTGGTGGATGGGGTGGTCTGTCGCAAAGCCGACACACAGGTAGCCGAAACCGCTGCTGTGGCGGTGGACGGTACACCGCTGGCAGGCAGCTACCAGAAATATGTGTATATCATGCTGAACAAACCGGAAGGGGTGGTCAGTGCCAGCCGGGATAAGCGGGACACTACGGTTGTGGATCTGGTGGCGGCGGACTATCCCCGGCGGGCGCTGTTTCCGGCGGGGCGGTTGGATAAAACCAGCACCGGTTTTGTGCTGCTCACCGATGACGGTGGGCTGGCCCATGATCTGCTGGCACCGGCCCACCATGTGGACAAAGTGTATCAGGTTACGCTGGATACACCGCTCACCGAAGCCATGCAAACTGGGTTTGCCGCGGGGGTCACGCTGGCCGATGGGCAGCAGATGGCCCCGGCCGAGGTGGAGCCGCTGGGGGAGGACCCCTGCACCGTGCAGGTCACGCTGCATCAAGGGGTCTACCACCAGATCAAGCGGATGTTCGGCGTCTACGGCGCCGGGGTCAATGCCCTGCACCGCTGCGCCATCGGCGGGGTGGCGCTAGATCCGGCGCTGGCACCCGGCGAATGGCGGAAACTGACCGTCGAAGAACTGCACCAACTCCAACAGCGATAAACGAAAGAAGGGCATCCCTAAGCGGGATGCCCTTCTTTTTATGACGATCTTGCCTTCATGTATTTTTGCAGAATATCCCGTTCGCAGAAGGGCAAGGTTTCGTTGCCCCGCTGCAAGGTCGTTTCGTGTCCCTTGCCGATCACCGCCACAATGTCCCCGGGTCCGGCATGATCCAAGGCATAGTACAGTGCTTGCCGCCGGTCAGGGATCTCTACAAAAGGAGTGCGGGGATTGCCCCGCTGCATGCCGGTGCGGATGTCTGCCAAAATTTGGGGCAGCGGTTCGCCGCGGCTGTTGTCTTCGGTAACGATGCAGAAATCCGCCAACCGGGCGCAGGCTTCCCCCATGCCAAATCGCCGCACCCGGCTGCGTCCGCCGCCGCAGCCAAACACCACCCAGAGCTGGTTGGGGTGGTAAGCCCGCAAGGAGGTCAGCAAATTTTCTGCCGCGGCCTCGTTGTGGGCATAGTCCAGTACCACCGTGAAGGGGGCTTGCAGCGGCACCGGCTCCACCCGGCCTTCCACCGCCGCCTTCTGTAAGCCGGTTTGGGCGGCGGCAACGGACAGGTCCAATACCTGCGCTGCCGCCAACGTTGCCAAGGCGTTGTAAACACTGAACCGCCCCGGCATGGGCAGACGGTACGAGCGGGCCTGCCCGTCCGGGCCGGTGACGGTGAATTGTACGCCCAGAAAATCCGACTGCCGCAAAAGGGTCAGGTCGGCATCGGCGCGCCAGTCGGCCGGATGGTCGATGCCGTAGGTCACCACCCGGCAGGTGTGCTGGGTCAGGATGGCTTCGGTTTGCGGGTCGTCGGCGTTGACAATGCCCACCCGGCAACGCCGGAATAGTACACTTTTCCAAGCCCGATACTCGGCAAAACTGGCGTGCTCGCCGGGACCGATGTGGTCGGGGGAGAGGTTGGTAAACACCCCGATGTCGTAAAGAATCCCGGTGACACGGTCCATCTTCAGGCCTAAACTGGAAACCTCCATCACGCAGGCATCGCAGCCGGCATCGGCCATCTGCCGCAAAAGCCGCTGCAGGTCGCTGCTCTCGGGGGTGGTGTGGTCCAGTGGCTGGCGATACCCCGGCCAGCATACCCCGTTGGTGCCGATGACCCCTACTTTGTGCCCTGCTGCCCGCAGCACCGAGGCAATCAGGTGGGCGGTGGTGGTTTTGCCTTTGGTACCGGTGATGCCGATCATCGTCATCCGGCGGGCGGGGGCATCGTACAGCCGGATGGCCAACTGGGCCAGTGCCCGGCGGCTGTGGGTCACCTGTACCACCGGTAATTCTGCCGGCAGGCCGAGGATGGGCCGCTCACACACAAGGCCGACGGCCCCCGCCGCCACGGCCTGTGCCGCATAGTGGTGGCCGTCGGTGTGCAGGCCGGGTAGGCAGACAAACAAACTCCCCGGCGTCACGGCGCGGGAATCGTAACAGAGTCCCTGCACCGAAACACGGGCGTCCCCTTGCAGCAGTACGCCGTCGGTGGCCTGTAAAAGCTCACACAAATTCATGCCGCATCACTCCCAAAAAACTGCTCATACCAAACCAGAAAGCAGTAGATACAAAAGATCTGCCGCCAATTATCTTGCCGGCGCCGCAAGTGCCGGTCTAACAGTATATGCAGTTGCCGCACCTGAAAGAAGCGGGCGGCCGCCGGGCTGTCAAAGGCAGCCCGGACCCGGGCGGCATAGGCAGGCTGGCGCAGCCAGTCCCGCACCGGTACCGGAAATCCCCGCTTTTTGCGCTGGGCGTTGGGCAGCGGCAGGTGTCGGCCCGCCGCGGCTCGCAGGGCCTTTTTGGTCTGGCGGGCATCGGCTTTGTCTTCGGGGGGCAGGCGGCGGGCCAGTGCGAATACCTCCCGGTCCAGAAAAGGCACCCGTAGTTCCAAGCTGTGGGCCATGCTCATCTTGTCAGCTTTCAGCAAGATGTCTCCCGCCAGCCAGAGGTGCAGATCACACCATTGCATCCGGGTCACGGTGTCCAGCCCCGCACTGGCTTGCCAGTAGGGGCGGGCTAGATCAAAGGGTTCTCTACGGCGGTAATCGTGGCGAAGCAACCGGCGTTTTTGCCGTTCGGTCAGCAGGGCGGTGTTGCCGTAATACCGTTGACAGAGGGGCACAGCCCGCCGCACCAGAAAATTCACCCCCGGAATTGCCGGCAGATGCTGGGCCACCCGGCCCAACGTCCGCCGCAGCCCGGCGGGCAGTCGGTTATACCACACCGCGGTAAAGGGTTCTTTATAGATATTGTAGCCTGCAAAAAACTCATCGGCGCCCTCCCCGGACAGACAAACTTTGACATCCTGCGCTGCCTGTTGGTTCAAAAAATACAGGGCCACCGCCGCTGCATCGGCCAGCGGTTCGTCCATATGGTACTGCACCGCAGGAATGGCATCCCAAAATTCCTCCGGCGTGATGCGCCGCACCCGGTTTTCGATGCCCAGCGTGTTCGCCAATTCGGCGGCTTGGTCGGCCTCGTCGTAGCCCGCCTCTGCATAGCCGATGGTATAGCACCGCGCCGGACGGGCCAGCGCCGTGATATAGGCTGAATCCACCCCACCGGAAAGAA
This sequence comes from uncultured Subdoligranulum sp., assembly GCF_937890665.1. Next base: position 321 of record NZ_CALADU010000054.1, on the reverse strand, counting down.
ACCCGGCCACCTCCACATCGGCGATCTGATGGGCTGCTACGCTGTCCCGCAGCACCGCGTCGATGGCGCTCGACCAATCGGTGGGGGAAAGCTCCGGGGCAAAATCTCCCTGCCACCACCGTTCGATGCGCAGTTGGGTCCCTTCCAAGGTCAGGCAGTGGGCGGGCAGCAGCTTCTTCACGCCCCGGAAAAAGGTGTCCTCCCCCGGGGAGTACTGAAAACTCAGATACAGCTCCAACTGTGCCTCGTTGAGCTGTTTGGTGAAAGCCGGGTGATCCAGAAAGGCTTTGATCTCGCTGGCAAACAGTAAGGTGCCGTCGT
>NZ_CALADU010000053.1 GCF_937890665.1 uncultured Subdoligranulum sp. | reverse complement strand
GTGCAGGCCTTCCGGTGCGGTGTCTGCCAGCCGCAAAGCCCGGCTGTGCAGCCGCTGTGGGCCGTCCTCCAGCGCCAGGTAGAGTACCTCGCTTTTCCGTGTTGCGTGCCCCAAAAAGGCCGGCCCGCCGCACACAGCGAGGCACAGCTGCAGCGCCATCCAGCTTTTGCCCACTTTGGGTGAGCCGCCTAAAATGTACAAACCAGGTGTTAACAGTCCGTCCACCAGATATTCCACCGGCTCCAGCGGTTGTTGGTACAATTCCTGCATCGTGTAAGTGTTCAGTTCATTCGCCATCGCATTTCCCTTTCTGCATTTTTTCGCTTCTTGTAGTCTTGTAGTTTCTCCCCGCGAAAGCAAGTATAATCCTTAAATATCGCAAAACCTGATACATTTAACTTTGTTTTTTTCGACAAAGTTTGTGCCTTCAATTTGTGTAGGTTGCGATTTGTCATTCCAGGTACATACCGCTTTCTCTCCCAGCCAGGTAACAAGGGGGTTGGGTCCTCCCAAAAGTTTGCGTTTGGACATCCAAACGCTATGTTTGCAAAACTTACGATGCTGGAATGGAAAGACTGAATTGTTTTTTATTGATATTTCCGAGGCCTTCTCGCTCACGGCAAGTTGTTTCCTGTTTTGTGCCATCCGGGTACTTTATGAGGCCACGCTTGGTGTATATCCTTCAATCATTGTACCAAAGATGGTATTTTTGGGAAAAATAGGCGCACCACGGGTGGCATTTTGGCATCCTGCTACGGATAGTCGCCTAAGTTTTACAGAAAAGTGAATTGCGGTATGGGTTTCGTTTCTTCTTTGGATACCGCTGTGATGGTTACAATACTGGGGGTATCAGATGTACCGTTGTTTGTTCCTCACGGAACTGCCCGTAGCCGCTTTTGCGGCGGTGTTTGTCGGTCTTACTGCAAAATTGCTTCCACCAGAAGCACAGTGTGGGAACCATGGTGCTTGCCTTGCAAAATATGCCTTGCTTCCGCTCGGTTGGTTCATCCGAGTCAAAATTGAAATGGTAGTGTACTCTTGCCACGCGCGTGCTACCGTCTGTTTGGTATATTTTTGCCAATTTGACTTCTGTTGTGGTTTGGCTCGTTCAAAACCTTGACATTTTTCTCTAAAAAACGCCCGTTTACGGAGAGACTTCTCCATAAACAGGCGTTTTTCTATTCTGCCAGTGTTTTAGCAGTTGGAGGGAAAAACACGCTGCAGTAAAATCCAGATTCAAGGCTGGGCAGGGGTGGTTCCGCGCCAGACAGGTGTAGTCTGGATATAGCAGCAGCGGTAGGGCAAGGTGGGGCGTTGGATGCGGTCCAGCAGAATACCTGCTGCAATAAAGCCCATCTCGCCGCTGGGGATGCGCACGGTGGAAAGGGGCGGTTCGGCCACGGTGGCCTCGGGGGAATCGTCAAACCCGGCTACCATGATATCCTCCGGAATACGTAAATTCATACACTTGAGGGCTTTCATCAAGTGTACGGCCAGATAATCGTTGGCGCAGACAAAGGCGTCCGGCAGACAGGGCATGGCACGCAGCCGTTCCACCAGCCAGGCGGCCTCCCCGTAGGGGGCGCTGTTGGGTTCCACAATACAAAGATTGGGGTCCAGGGTCAGTCCGCCCCGGGCTACGGCCGTGCGGAACCCGTTGAACCGCTCATAAAAACTGTTGCAGTGGGTGTGGTCCCCCACAAAACTCAGCTTGCGGGCACCCAGTTCGATCAGACGGCTGGTCACGGCTATGGAGCTGGTGGTGTTTTCCATCGAGATGAAATCCCCAGCCATGGCGGAAAAATCCGCCCGGGCGTAAGTGTCCGAGAAGATCACCGGCAGCCCCAACCGGCAGATGAAATCGGTATAGCGGCGGTCGAACATTTCGATGCAGAGGATGCCGGCGGTATTTTCCAGAACAAAGTTGGCAGGTAGGCGGCAGTCCCGGTGTTCGTCGGGCTGGATCTCGTAAATCATCAGAGTATAGCCCGCCCGGCTCATGCGGTTGGCAAAGCTGGAAATAAAGTTGGAACCGTAGTGGTTACGCCCCGGCATGCACAGGGTAAGCAGGGCAATGCTGCGGCCATGGACGGCGGGCCGATCTTCTACGGCGGGCAGCTGGCGGTAGCCCATCTGGCGGGCCTTTTCCAGAACCTGCTGGCGGGTGGCTTCGGGTACGCTACCACGGCCGTTGAAGACCTTGGAGACCGTATTGCGGGAAAGGCCGCAGGCACCGGCGATATCCTGCATGGTGATTTTTTTGGTGGCCATCGGTAGGTCGCTCCTCGTAAAGGTTTTTCTTTATTATACAGCAAATAGGCAAAAGCGCAATAGTGTAAACTTTTGTAAAACCACATTTTCGCATTTGCACAACCCGGCGAAAGTCCCATTGTGTAACCCTACAAATCCGGTGGCAAAGGGGGAAAACGCCATTGACAAAAAGAGAGAGTTGGCGTATAGTAAACGCAGAAGGTTACAAAATGTAAATGAATGGTGTGCAAATGTAAACTACGAGGTGAGATCATGACCCTACCCAAACTCCCAGATGCCGAGACCCGACACAAAAAGCTGATCTACATCAAAAATAACTGGCAGCTCTATATATTCTTTGCGTTGCCCGCAGTATTGCTTACCTTTATCTTCAAATATGTCCCCATGGGCGGCCTGGCCATTGCCTTTGAGGATTACAACAACCGTCTGGGCATCTTCGGTAGTGAATGGATCTGGTTCGAAAACTTCCAAAGATTCCTCTCCTCCACCGAGTTCCCACGTCTGATGGCCAACACCCTCAAGCTCAGTGTCTACGGGTTGCTGTGGGGATTCTTCCCGCCTATCATTCTGGCGATCCTGCTCTCCCGTGTGCGGCGGGTGGGCATCCGCAAAAAGATCCAGCTGCTGATCTACGCTCCCAACTTTATCTCGGTCATCGTACTGGCCGGTATGATCATCGCCTTTCTTTCCCCGGTGGGGCCCATCAATGCGGCGCTGGGCACCCAGTCCAACCTGATGACCGATCCCAACGCCTTCCGTCCCATCTACATCATCAGCGGTATCTGGCAGGGGGCAGGCTGGGCTTCCATCATTTACACGGCGGCCCTCTCCGGTGTCAGCGGTGACCTGGTGGACGCCTGCAACATCGACGGTGCCAGCCTTTTGCAGCAGATCCGCCATGTGGACCTGCCCGCCCTCAAACCCATTATGGTCATCCAGTTCATCCTCTCGGCCGGGCAAATCATGAACATCGGTTTTGAAAAGGCTCTGGCCCTGCAGACCGACCTGAATCGAGCCGCGTCGGAGATCATCCCCACCTATGTTTACCGTCTGGGCCTGGAAATCGGCGACTACGGGTACTCCACAGCGGTGGGCCTGTTCAACGCGGTGATCAACGTGGTGCTGCTGTTGACAGTCAATGCCATCGTCAGCAAGCTCAACGACGGCGAGGGCCTGTAACGAAAGGAGCGAAAACCATGGAATCCAGACAGTTTTACACCCGCAAGGATAAAGTTGTCCTCTGGTGCGGGTACGCCCTGCTGGGACTGTTCTCACTGGCGGTGCTGATCCCGCTCATCTATGTGGTGCTGGCCTCCTTCATCGACCCAGTGGTACTCACGAACCAGGGCATCAGTTTTATGCCTGAGGACTGGACCCTGGAGGGGTACCGCCGCGTCTTTCAGGACGATATGATCGGCCGGGGCTTCCTCAATTCCTTCCTGTACTCCACTACCTTTGCGGTGTTTTCCACCATCATCTGCCTGCTGGCGGCCTATCCCCTGAGCCTGCCCCAGTTTGTGGGGCGCAAGACCATCAACACCTTTTTTCTCATCACTATGTTCTTTGGCGGCGGCCTGATGCCCACCTATTTGTTGGTGTCCAACCTCAACCTCATCAACAGCCCGCTGGCGCTGATCCTGCCCGGTGCGGTAAATGTGTGGAACATCATCCTGGCCCGTACCTATTATAAGTCCATTCCGCAGGAACTGCATGAGGCCGCCGCCCTGGACGGTGCTTCGGAACTGCAGTACTTCTTCCGCATCCTGATCCCCGTCTGCAAGCCCATCATCGCGGTG